>JBCCSW010000120.1:0-10758 GCA_039199465.1 Pseudomonadota bacterium | reverse complement strand
CGTTGTTCATCGCCTCATAGGCCATGCCGGCGGTCATCGCGCCGTCGCCAATGACGGCGATGGCATCGCCCACACCCTCGCAGCCCATGTCGCGGCCGACGGCGAAGCCCAGCGCCGAGGAGATCGAGGTGGAGGAATGCGCCGCACCGAACGGGTCATAGGCGCTTTCGGCCCGCTTGGTGAAGCCGGACAGCCCGCCGCCCTGGCGCAGCGTGCGGATCCGGTCGCGCCGCCCGGTCAGGATCTTATGCGGATAGCACTGATGGCCGACATCCCAGATCAGCTTGTCGCGCGGCGTGTCGAACACGGCGTGGATCGCCACGGTGAGCTCGACCACGCCGAGCCCAGCACCGAGATGGCCGCCGGTGGTCGAGACGGCCGAGATCGTCTCGGCGCGCAGCTCGTCGGCGACCTGACGGAGTTCGTCGTCGGAAAACGGCTTCAGGTCGGCGGGCACCTTTACCCGGTCGAGCAGCGGGGTGTGCGGACGATCTGTCAACAGTGCCTCCGGCATCGATATGTCAAGATTAGTTTACACATGTCCACGCGCGGTGCAAATCACACTGGCGGGCGTGCTGTCACGATAGGGCCACAGCAACAACGCGATGGCAGGCGGGTTCCCGTCGTTCGGCAGCGAACCGGCTCATTCGGCGTCGAATTGTGCCGTTTGCACACCGCCGTCGCGGCCCTGAACGATCTTCTCCACCTTGAGTTCGGCCGCGTCGAGCTGCGTCTCGCAGTGCCGTCGCAGCGCCTCTCCCCGCTCGTAGAGGCGGATCGATTCCTCAAGCGGCACCTCGCCGCCCTCAAGCCGGTCGACGACCTCGTTCAGCTCGGCCAGTGCCGCCTCGAAGCTGAGCGTCGCGATATCGGGATGGGTGTCGTTGCCCTCGGCCATGACCCTGTCTCCTCTCGCGCCGTCAGCCCGCCGCATCGTGGGCGATCAGCGCGTCCAGATGGGCGCGCAGGCTGTCGGCCAGGCCTTCGAGGTCGTAGCCGCCCTCAAGCGAAGACACCACCCGGCCGCCTGCGACGCGCCGCGCGACGGCGCAAATCTCGGTCGTGACCCAGCCGAAATCGCTGTCGAGCCAGTTCAGGTTGGCGAGCGGGTCGTTCACATGCGCATCGAAGCCGGCCGAGATGATCACCAGTTCCGGCGCGAAGGCCTCAAGCTGCGGCAGCACGGTCGCGGTATAGGCATCGCGCATCGCCTTGCCGCCGGTCATCGGGCCGAGTGCGACGTTGACGATGTTGCCCACGCCGGTCTCGTGCGGATGACCGGTGCCGGGGTAGAGCGGCATCTGATGCGAGGACGCGAAGAACACGCGGGCATCGTCCTCGAAGATGTCCTGCGTGCCGTTGCCGTGATGGACGTCGAAGTCGACCACCGCAACCCGGTCCATGCCATGCGTCGCAAGGGCGTGATGGGCGCCGACAGCGACATTGTTGAACAGGCAGAAGCCCATGGCGCGGGCGCGTTCGGCATGGTGGCCGCAGGGTCGGACGCCGCAGAAGGCGGCGCGGGTCTCGCCGGCCACGACCGCGTCGACCGCGGCCATCACGCTGCCGGCAGCATGGCGCGCGGCCTCAAGGCTGCCGGGTGACATATGCGTGTCGGGATCGAGCGCGACCGACCCCTCGGTCGGCGCGGCGGCGATGATCGCGTCGACATAGCCGGGCTCGTGCGCGCGCTTCAGCGCGGCGTCGTCGGCCGCTGGCGCGGCACGGCGGACAAGACCGTCATATTCGGCGGAGGCGAGAACACCGTCGACCGTCTCGATCCGCGCGACGCGTTCGGGATGGCCGGGCGGCGTGACATGCGCGTGGCTCGACGGGTGGGTGTAGACGACAAGGCTCATGGCGCGACGCTAGCCCGAGGGGAGGCGTCACGACAACGCCCCCGCGCAAACGACGATCCCGCAAAGGCGCGCCGAGGAACTATGCGCATGCGGCGACCGGTGATCGCCGGTCGCCCTGGATGGATGGGTGGCGCGCGCTGGCGCGCAGGCAGCGTCGATTGCGCAACACGGCCAGGCGCTGCCCTAAGCCCGTTGCCGACCTGGCGCGCGAGATGGCTGCGCCGCGGCGCCCCGGGACCACGCAGGGGCCCAAACAGCGGAGACCGGCGATGAACGATCCCTTCCTGAACCGCGCGACCTCGGTCACGGGCCCGGGCCTGGACTATGTGCCCGTGGTGCCGAACGACGCGGCCGACTTCGCGACCGTCGCCGTGGCGCTCTATGTCGAGGTCGGCGGTCAGGTGAGCTTCGCCAGCCAGCTCGGCACGGTGCGCACCGTGACCGTGCCGGATTTCGGTTACATCCTGTGCGGCGTGCGCCGGGTGAACGCCACGGGCACCACCGCCGCCGGGATCCACGCAATCGTCGTCAGCTAAGGCGCGAGGCGCCCCGATCCGGCCGGCGGCCGGTCAGTCCGGGGCGGGGCCGCCGCTCCCTGCCTCGGCGTCCGGATCATCGGGCAGGCCTTGCCGGTCGGCGGGGACCAGCGCACCGCTGCGGGCATCGTCCGAGGGATAGATGACCTCGAACCGCTCGCCGGTCGGCAGGGCCTCGACCAGCAGCGTGCCGTTCGGCTCGCGCTCGGTCGGGTAATCCATCGCCTCCAACAGCGCGGGCCGGCCGCGGTCGTCGCGCTGGCGGATCAGCAGCCCGTTGGCCGAGTACTCCTCGGCCCGGCTGTCGTGGTGGCGCCTGCGCCACCCGTCCAGGCTGCCATCCGCGTTCCAGCGCAGCAGATCCGTCCAGCGCCGTTCCGGGAAGAGCAGCGGATCGGCATCGACGGTACCCGGCAAATCGGCCGCGTAATCGACCGCAGCAAGGCGCATGCCTCCATCAGGCGCGGCCTCGTACTCGCGCCGCTGGCGGGGTGGGAAGACGATCGACAGTGTCGCCGGGATCGAGGCCTCATCGCCGACGCGGGCAAAGACGCCGACATCGACGCGGTCGGTCGTCATATCGTCCCGGCCCGGCACCGGATAGCGGCCGTGCCAGTCGATCTCGACAGCGACACGGTCGCCTTCGGGGCCGAGCGGCGTGATCCGCACCTTGTCCTGCAAGCCCTGCAGCACGCGCCATTCCAGGGCGACCTCCTGCCCGGCACGGCGCTCGGCCACGCCCGCGCGCAGCACCATGCGCCGGGTATGCCGGGTCGACCGCCAGATCCGGCCGACGGCGAAGGGCGCATCGAACAGAACCTCGCTGAGGCCGTCGCCGAACACCTCCACCCCGTCCTGCGCGTCCAGGTCCTGATCGACGACCAGGATCGGCATCGGCGGGGTCGTGGCCGGTGTCAGCCGTTCGGCAATGGCCACCATCCGCTCAAGATCGATGTCGTCGCCGTCCATCACCGGCCGATGGGCGGGGCCCGCCATGAAGTGCGCGAGATCATCGTCGACGCCCCGCATCCCGCGGCGCAGGATCATCTGCAGCGTCGGCGCGATCAGCCGCCGGCGCTGCAGCTCGGCACGCAGCTCGGGGTTCAGGGCCGACAGGATCGTCGCCAGCGCGTCCAGAAACGGATAGTCGGAATGCGACCAGCCCTGGCTGACGACGAAGAACGGCACCAGGGCCGGGAACTTGTCGCCCATGCCGACACCGCGCTCGGTCGTCTGCGGCACGGGCAGGTTGGGGCCGTAATCGCCGGCCGAGGGGAAGACGTAGAGCTGGTTGCGTACGAACTGCCGGGTCTGCTGCTCGACATCGCCCGGCCCGGTGATCAGCGAGCGCGCCTGGCTGCGCGAGAACGGCCCGCCGGTCAGCGCGGTCGAGGAATTGCCGATGACGATCGCGTCGAAATGCATCGATCGGTTAGGCCCGTAGTCGACCCCGGCCTCCCGCGCCGCCTCACCGTATTCGATGAAGGTCAGGCGCGGAAAATCGGCGCGGTCCAGCGAAGCATGGTCACGGTCGCGGTTGTCGTAGAAGACGCCGCCAAGGCCCGCCGCCTCGCCCGACCGGATCCGATCGGGAAGCCGGGCGAGCGCACCGGTCGGCACCAGGCCGCCCCGCGCCTCTGCCACACCGTCGCCGTCCAGGTCCCACAGCGTCGGGCGGGTGTCGAGGTCATCGGGCAGGATGAACGAGGCGCTCAGAAGCTGGCGCTGCACGTCCCAGCGCGTATTCAGCGCGCTGACCAGCGCGGTCTGCCCATCGATGCTGGCGGCACGACGCGGCACCGGACTCAGCGGCAGCGGCTCCCGCGTCTTGCCGGCGATGCGCCGGAAGCGGCGGTGATCGGTCAGATTGGCATAGGCTGGCGCCCGGCGGATCTGGCTGAGGTTCTTGTAGCCGAGGTCCAGCGCGACATCGACCGCGGTCAGCGCCTCCTCGATCCGGCCGAGACGGCTGAGCAACAGCGCGCGCGTCGCATGCAGTTCGGCCACCAGCGGATAGCGCCGCGCCATCCGGTCGGTCAGCCGTAGCGCCGTCCGGTCATCGCCCTCGGCCGCCCGCCCAGCGATCACCGCGCGCTCGCGCACGAAGCGCGGCATCTGGTAGAGCGGCACGCCGGGATAGTCGGGCACATCGTTGATCACCGTGGACCAGTCCACCGCCTGCAGGTCGACGAGCCCCGAGGTGGCATCGAACTGGGCATGTGCGTGATCTGCGCTGCCGAACGCGACCGCCGCCGCCAGCAGAGCAGCGCGCGCCGTCCGTGACGGGATCCTATGCGGGCGCCGACGGGTGTGGCGCGGCGCCGAGGCCGGCGATCTGCTTGGGGTATCCTGCGCCATGCCTGCGTCGTCCTGTTGCCGAGCGCCCTGCCCCGCGCCTCGCGCCAAGGCGGTGAACCCAATCAATCGGGCGTCAGCATGTAGCCCGCGCCGCGCACCGTCTGAAGATAGCGTGGCGATTTCGGGTCGGCCTCGATCTTGCGTCTGAGGCGTGTGATCTGAACGTCGACGGCGCGTTCCTGTACCTCGCCGCCGCCGCCCAGTTCCTCGGCCAGCCGCGCGCGGCTGATCGGCTGGTTCGGCTGCTGGGCGAAGACGCGCATCAGCGCCTGTTCCGAGGACGTCAGGCGCACCACGGCTCCCTCGCGCTCGAGCGCGCCGCGGGCGAGATCGTAGCGTGTGCCCCCGAAGCTCAGCGCCGAGGGTTGGCTCGGCGCCGGGGTCGGTGGCGTCACGCGGCGCAGGATGGCGTTGATGCGCAAGACCAGTTCGCGCGGCTCGAAGGGTTTGGCGAGATAGTCGTCGGCCCCTGCCTCGAGCCCCGCGATCCGCGCCTCGGTCTCGCCGCGCGCGGTCAGCAGCAGGATCGGCGCATCCTGCTGGCCCCGCATGCGCGCGGTGAAGCTGACCCCGTCCTCGCCCGCCATCATCACGTCGACGATCATCAGGTCGAAAGCCAGGCTCTCCAGCAGGCGGCTGGCATGCGCCGTGTCGCGCGCGGCGGTAATCAGAAAGCCATGGCGTACGAGATAGCGCTTCAGAAGTTCCCGTATTCGGGTGTCGTCATCGATGACCAGGATATGGGGCAGGCTCTCAACCGCCGCGGCGGTGTCGATCACGGCCTCATCGGCCTCCGGCACGGCGCTAACCTCGAGGTCGGCCACGCCCTGTCCCTGGTCGTCGTCGCGGTTCCACGTCATCGAGGGCCTAGCGTTGCTCTCTTTCCACTAGGCGCAATACCGCCTCACGACCGTTCTCGTCCAACATTCGTTGCAGAACCAGTCGAAAACCGGCAACGGCGTCCGGTCCCGCCTCGGAAAAGGCGCGGCGCAGGCGCGCCCGTTGCGGTTCCGACAGGGCGCGTTCCAGAGCCTCTCCATCCTCGGTCAGGCTGAGCAGACGCTGGCGCCGGTCGCGGCTGCCTTCCGCCGAGCGGACGAGCCCATCGTCGACAAGCTGGCGCAGCACGCGGTTCAGCGACTGCTTGGTGATCTTCAGCACGTCCAGCAAGCCCGCCACGGTCACGCCGGGCTTTCGCTTGATGAAATGCAGCGCGCGGTGATGCGCGCGGCCATAGCCCCGCTCGGCCAGCACCGCGTCGGGGTCGGAGGTGAAGTCGCGATAGGCGAAGAACATCAGCTCGATGCCCTGCCTCAGCTGCTCGTCCGTCAGGAACAGCAGCATGTCCGAGCGCGTGCGGGCCGGTGTTCGGGCCGGGACGTGGTCCGACGATGCCATGCGATCCTCCGTCGATGGTGCGCAGCAAATATGTCAGCGTTGTTGACGGACTGCAATCAGCAATGATACGCCGCTGTTCCGGAGTGGACGGACAGATTCTGTCGTGAAACCCCTCCACGGCGACACGCAGCGATGACAGGGGGCGGCATCAGACCGCCCCGACAAGGAGACGGCTATGGCTCCCGGGACCGGGTTCGACGACCGCGACGGCTTCATCTGGATGGATGGCAACCTCGTCGAGTGGCGCAGCGCCAATGTACACATCCTCACCCATGGCCTGCACTACGCCTCGGCCGTGTTCGAGGGCGAGCGCGCCTATGGCGGTCACATCTTCAAGTCCGAGGCGCATTCGAAGCGGCTCATCGCATCGGGCATGGCGATGGATATCCCGATCCCCTACACGGTCGACGAGATCGAGGAGGCCAAGGCCGTCACGATGCGCGCCAACACCCTCTCTGACGCCTATGTCCGGGTGATCTGTTGGCGCGGCGCAGGCCTCGACATGGGCGTTGCCTCGGCGCGCAACCCGATCCGCATGGCCGTCGCCTGCTGGCCCTGGGGCGATTACTACGGCGACGCCAAATACAATGGCGCGAAGCTTGCCATCTCGAAATGGAAGCGGCCGAGCCCCGAGACGATTCCCTGCCATGCCAAGGCGTCCGGCCTCTACATGATCTGCACCATGTCCAAGCACGCGGCCGAGGCCGAGGGCTGTTCCGACGCCATGATGATGGACTATCGCGGCTATGTCTCCGAGGCGACGGGTGCCAACATCTTTTTCGTCAAGAACGGCGCCGTGCATACGCCGACGCCGGACTGCTTTCTGAACGGCATCACGCGTCAGACGGTGATCGAGATGCTGCGCGGCCAGGGCGTCGAGGTGGTTGAGCGTCACATCATGCCGAGCGAACTTGAAGACTTCGAGCAGTGCTGGCTGACCGGCACCGCGGCCGAAGTGACGCCCGTCGGCAAGATCGGCGACTACAGCTTTGAGGTGGGCGCGATGGTCAAGGACATCGCCGGCCAGTACGAGCGGACGGTGCGCGGCAACCACTGACCCTCTCTCCGATCGCCACGGCGAGGCCAGGAATCGCCCGGTCTCGCGCAGCGGTTGTTGGTGCGCCCCTGCCACATGGTGCATTTTATAACACCGTCTGCGCGATGGCCGTGCGGGCACAATGCCTATGGCATGGCGGAGGAGCCGGGGATGGAGGTGACGCTGACGCTGCACCAACCCGGCCGCGTTACGCAGCGCCGGGCGATACGGGGCGTCGGCGCCGTGCTCTCGGTCGGGCGGGGCAATGACGACCAGATCATAGCCTTCGATCCCTCGCATCGGATCTCGCGCCAGCATGTGCGCGTGCACCTGACGCGACTCGGGTGCGAGGCCGAGGTCCTGGGCTCGACCGGCGTCGAGATCGACGGGAGCTGGCACGGCTCGGGCGAGCGGGTCGGCCTCGCCGATGGTGCCGTCTGCCGCGTGGGCGATACCGCCCGGCCGGTCTGGCTGCTCGTCAACATCGACAGCGCAAGGGCGGGCGCGGTGTCCATCGGCGGCGGTCATGCGATCGGCGGGGACGACACCACCACCGTCTCAGCGTCCGACAACCCTGAAACGGCCACGGCAGCCGAGAGCGATACGCCGCAAATCCGGCAGTCGCCACCGCCGCGGCAGCCGGTCGTCCGGCCGGCACTCGGCGATCTCGCGCTGCAGCTGTCGGGCCTTGGCGAGGCGATCGGCGCCATGGTTCGCGCGATCATCGCCCGCGGGGTTGAGAGCGTCGGCAGCATCGCCCGCAAAGTCGGCCCGACGCTGCGGATAGCCCTGGGCGCGCTATCAGATGTGGTGGGGGCAGCCCTCCGCCGCGGCCCTGGATCGCCCGGCAGGGAGAGCCGAGACACCGCAGCCGACACGACAGTCGAGCGGGGTACAGAGATACCCGGCGAGCGTGGCGGCGAACGGACCACCGACATCGGCAGCCGGGCGATCGAGGCACTCGGCGACAGCACCGGTAGCGCCGCCGAGCGCTTCGGCCGCATGATCGAGACCTCGGCCGGCCAGGCACGCTCCCGCGTCCGAAAGGCCGCCGAAGCGTCCTCGCGCGCGCTCGCGGGCGGTCTGGCGACCGCGCGTTCGGCGGTCGAGGTACAGGCGCGGCGCCGCAAGGCCGTGCGCGCCCGGCAGACGGCGGCCGAGGCACTGCCCGACGGCGAGATCGCGATGCCCGTTGGCACCATCGACTGCCTCGACTTGCCGACCCGACTGGTCGCGGGCAGGCAAGGCATGATCACCCTTCGCCTCGGCCGCGACGACCCGCTCGTGCGCGGTCTGCAGATAGCGCTCAGCCAGCAGGCCGGGATGGCACAGGCGACCGTCCTCGTGGCCGCGATCGAGGGCGATCGGCGCTTTGTCGAGATCGAGCCGGTCGGCGAGAGCATGCTGGCGCTCGACGATGACGGCCCGCTCGACTGGTGGTGGCAGATCACCGCCGTCCGGCCGGGCTATGCCGTCCTGCGTCTCCGCCTGACGCTAGCGCTCGATAGCCCGGTTGCGGCCGAGAAATGCTCCTCGGTCAGGTCGCAACTGCTCTATCACGTGCTGGAGATCGACGAGGCTGCCGGCCGGCGCAGCGAGGCCCTGCCAGCGCAGGAGCCCGAAGACAGCATCCCCGAGGCCGTGGAAGAGCGCCGTCCGACTGCAGTCGGCTTGTGAGCGCCAGGCTTCTTCGCTACTCTTAACCCGTCAACGTGCAGCATGGCGTCCATCCCGGCCGCCACACGCCACTGACGGAGGCCAGTTCTGTCTGAACAGATCGCCACGGGGGCCATTTCCCCGGCAAGCGCCGCCGCAGCGAAAGCGCCCGGCACCAGGATCGGCGGGCGTGACCTGCTCGACCTCATCCTCTCATCGCTCGACCAGGACAGCGCGCAGGAGATCGTGGACATCGATCTCGCGGGCAAATCCGATATGGCCGATTTCATGGTCGTGGCATCCGGCCGGTCCAGCCGCCATGTGGCCGCCGTCGCCGACAAGCTGATCGAGCGCTTGAAACACGAGGCCGCCGTGCCGGCCAAGACCGAGGGCTTGGACGCAGCGGACTGGGTGCTGATCGACGCGGGCGACGTGATCGTCCACCTCTTCCGCCCTGAAGTCCGCGAGTACTATCAGATCGAGAAGATGTGGGCGACGCAGCCGGAGGCGCTGGCCCGTCGCGCCTGAGCCGACCGCCCTCGCCGGACCCGCGGGCCCAAGCCCATGCAGATCCTGATCGCGGCCGTGGGCCGCCTGCGTGGGCCCGAACAGACGCTTTGCGCCGAGTATTGCGCGCGCGCGACCCAGGCGGGCAGGCGCCTGTCGCTCGGCCCGGTCGAGATCCGAGAGGTGGATGAGCGTCGGGCAGTCGATCGGGACGCACAAGCCACGCGGCTGCTCGATCTTACCGAGGGGTGCCACCGCATTGCACTCGACGAGCGTGGCAAGGCGCTGGACAGCAGCGCCCTAGCCGCACGGATGGAGAGACTGCGAGACGACGGTACACGGCGCCTCGCCTTCATGATCGGCGGCGCGGACGGCCACGGCGGCGCCGCGCTTCTGGCGGCCGATCTCGCCCTGTCGCTCGGGCCGATGGTGTGGCCCCACGCACTGGCCCGGGTCATGCTGGCCGAGCAGGTCTACCGCGTCACGCAGATCGTGTCGGGCACGCCCTACCACCGTGCCTGACATCATCGCGACGGCCTGTGTCGGCAACCGCACGACCCGGTGCGCCGCGCGGATCGCACCAAAGGTTGCGCGCAAGGGCGGCAGAGGGCACCTAGGAACCGGTTCGCATACCATGCTTTTTCCCGCCGACGACCCATGCCGTACGGAGAACGCCCGATGACCACGCCCAGCGTCGATCGCCGCGGCCATCGCCCCGTCGTGCTCGTGATCCTCGACGGCTGGGGCCTGCGCGAGGGCGGCGATGACAACGCCCCGCTGCTGGCTCGGACACCGGTCATGGACCGCCTGATGGCCGAATGCCCGATGGCGACGCTGGCGGCCTCGGGCGCCGCGGTGGGCCTGCCGGACGGGCAGATCGGCAATTCCGAGGTGGGTCACATCACCATCGGCGCAGGCCGCATCGTCTGGATGGACCTGCCGCGCATCGACCGGGCGATCGCCGACGGCAGCTTCGCGACAAACCCAGCGCTCGACCGCTTCGCCGCGCGCCTCGGCCAGACCGGCGGGACGGCCCATCTGGTCGGCCTCGCCAGCCCCGGCGGCGTGCACGCCCACCAGCGCCACATCGCCGCTGCAGCACGGGCACTCGCCGCGCGCGGCATCCCGGTGGCGCTGCATCTGTTCACCGACGGGCGCGACGTTGGGCCCCGCACCGCCGACAGCCAAGTGCCCGACCTGCTGGCCGCCATCGCGGGCGTGCCCGGCGTGCGCGTGGCCAGCGTGATCGGCCGGTTCTTCGCGATGGACCGCGACGCCCGCTGGGACCGGGTGCGCGCGGCATGGGACGCGATCCAGGCCGGCAAGGGCGCCAGCGCACCCGATGCCCCGGCCGCCATCGCCGCCGCCTATGCCCGGGGCGAGAGCGACGAGTTCATCGCGCCGACCG
>JBCCSW010000119.1:0-10782 GCA_039199465.1 Pseudomonadota bacterium | reverse complement strand
GCGATGCGGCCCATGGCGTCGACGGCGCTGCGGACGGCGTCGCCTGAGCGTTCCGCTTTCTCGGCAGCACCGCGCGCCACTGTCTCGGTCTCATCGGCATTGCCGGCAGACTGGCGGATCGCACCCGAGATTTCACCGATCGCGTCGGCGGCCCGGCGGGCGGCCGAGGCCTGAGAGGACGCACCGTCATTCATGCGCCCGGCCAGGCCCTCCAGTTCCGCGGCAACCTCGGCGACCGAAACCGTACTGCGCTCGGCGCGCGACAACACGCCCTCCAGCGTCTCGCGCATGTCGGTATCGAAGGACCGCATGCGATCTCGGAACACCTCCAGCGCCGTGATCAGCCGGTCCACATCGTCGAGATCGTTCGGCTTTCGATCCAGCTCGACATCCAGATCGCCGGCGGCCAGGGCACCGAGCGCAACGGTCGTCGTGCGCAACCGCTCGATCAGCCGGGCATGCAGCACCCGGTAGGCGACCCAACCGAGCACCACGATCAGCACAAGCTCGCCGATCACAAAAGCGAGGGCGATGCCCGACGCCTGCAGGCGTTCGTGCCAATAGGCATTCTGAGCGAGGCCCGCGCCTTCCGAGAGCGCGGTCATGTGCTCCAGCGCCTTGCTCGACCGCGCGAAGAAGCCCTCGAAATCCATTGGATACGCGGGCGGCCCGTCCGTCGCTGCATCCGACGCGGCGGCCATCTGGGTGGTCAGCGCCTGATAGTCTTGCAGGTAGAGCCGCTCGCCCGTGCCGATCGCCTCGGCAAGATCGGCCGGCAGGTCGTTGGTCGCCGTGATCACTTGGATGGCACGCCAGGCAGCGGCCGCCCGTTTCTCATCGGCCAGCAGCAGGCTGCGGATATCATCGGGCAGGCGCGTGCCATTGAGGACGGCGATGGCGTAATAGGTTCGGGCCCGACCGCCGAACTCGCGCACCTCCCAAGCGCGGTTCTGCAGGGTCGAGAGCGCCGTCGAGATATCCGACAAGACCGAGCTGGGCGGCGCCAGATAGGCGGTCGTGGTCTGCATCAGCGAGATCTGGCGCTTCATCTCGAAGGGAATGGCCTCCATCCGCTCGGCCGAGCGCTCGGCCCGGGTGACGGCGAACAGCGCATCAACCTCGGTCCGCAGGGCGGCGATGCTGCCGCGGGCCTGGTTTGCCGCGTCGATGAAGGCCTGCTGCGACGCGGTCGGCGGCACCTCGATCCCCGCCAGCGCCCTGTCGAAGAGACCGTCAGACTTGGCGCGCTGCTCATCGATCAGCGTTAGGAAGGCCGGCGGGACGGGGCCTGCGACCGACAGCGCGACCTGCGTGACACTTCGTTCCAACGACAGGGCAAGCGTGCCCTTCGACCAGAAGACGGTCGCCTGGTTCGCCGCGGCGAGATCGGTCACCTCGCCATAGCGGCGTGTTTCATCGAGGATGTTGATGCTCATGGGCAGGGCCACGAGGGCGCTGAACCCCACGATGACCGCCAGCACCAGACGGGAGACCGTCAGTCGTCTTGGCTGCACGAGGCTCTCCCTCTCAGCGGCACCGCTCTACGCCGATCTCACACCGGGTGCGGCGCTGCTATCTCAACCAAGTTGGAAGTTGGTTAAGCACCGCGTTCCATTGGGAAACCGCTTCAGTCGGGTGAGGGTGGTGGGAACCAGAGCGTCGTCAGCGCGCGGTGTTCGAGGCAGTGTCGATGCTGCGGAGTTCGGTTTCGGCGCCCTAGGATGTAGCCGTATCCTGCGATGTGCCCGTCAGGTCGCGCTGGAGACGCGAACAGCCGGCCGGGCCGCCGGACTTGTTCGAGCCGGCTACGCCGCATGCAATTCAGGGTCATCGCTTCGCCACAGCCGATCTGCGGTCTCTGCACCAGCTATGGTCGTCTGTTGAGGAGGCGTCGGTTGAGTGATGCCTGGTCGATCTCGACACGCTCTAGGTTCCGGGCAGTCAGGTGCGCGGCCATCTTGGCGACGCGGCGTCGGTCGCCTTCCCGCCGCGGACACCGGCTGCTTTTGCCGTCACCCGGCGACGGCGTTGCCTTGGTTGCGGAGGCGCGGGGCCTTCTTGGCCGGGCGGTCGGCCGGCGGGCTGAACAGGCGCTCCATCGCGTCCAGGCGCGTTGCGACCTCGCCGGTCGGCCTGTCGCCGGTCTTAGCCACGAGCTGCAGCACCTCGAGCGCCTTCTCAGTCTCCTCGGGCTTTCCCTCGATCATGGCCGGCAGCGCGGCGATCGCCGCCTCCTCGTCGATCAGCAGCATGGAGTACTGATCGCGCACCATCTCCTTGAAGACGTGGAGCCTGCCGCCGTTCTCCTCGCGCAGGCGGCGCAGGACTTCGAAGCGCCGCTCGTCCGCCACGCCCTCGGCCATGCGGATATGGAGAAGCGCGCGGATGCAGGCCTCGCGCACCCCGCCCTCGCCCATCCGGCCCTTCAGCTCGGCGATCTTCAGCCGGACGAGTGCGACATGGTCGGGGTTCAGTCCGGGGCGCGCACGCGGTGCCCCGCCATCGGCGCCGAGCCCGACGGCCGCCTGCAGCAACGGGTTGGCGAAGGTCGAGAGGAACCATGCCTCGATCATGGCGTCGCGCATGTCGCGATAGCCGTCGAGCGAGGCGACGATCGCGTCCGATACTCGGTCTTGCACCCGGAAATACGGGTTCTCCTCCCCCACCGAACGACGGTCTGCGCGGACGATCTCGGCCATCATCTGCACCGAGCGCATCAGCGGGTTCTTGTCCGAGAACATGGTGTAGATCAGCCGGGCCGGATGCAGCTGCGTCATTGCCCCGGCCTGCTGCGGCCCGACCATGCTGCGCACCACCGGGCGCATGGTGGTGCGATAAAGCGCCGTGTTGATCTCCGAGACGCGCGCCGCGGTCGCGAAGCGACGCTCGTCGGTTTCGCTGTTACCGCCCAGCGCACGGATATCGTCCAGCGTGCGCGTCTCGAAGCGCGCGATGTAGTCGGTCGCCACCAGATCGGCGCCGGGCGCGTCAGCGGTCTTCTTCGTCAGCACCGCTTCATACAAGCCGGGCGGAAGGCAATCGATGAAATCGATGTTCGAGGCGAACTCGCGATGCTCCTTCTTCGCGACGCCGCCCGAGACGAAGATGCCGAGATGGCCGACCGACGGGTGCACCGCATAGACGATGGTCTGGCCCGAGGCGCGGATGTCGTCGACATCGCGATAGAGATCGAGGATCCAGCCCAGCGCCTGCTGCGGCGGCGTGATGTTGTCACCCTCAGAACAGAAGCAAACGATCGGCGAGCGGATGTTGCGGAAGTCGAGGCGGACGCCGTCGCTGGTCTCGACCTCTGCCGTTGCCAGTTTGTTGCCGACGAACAGGACGTCGGTGATCCACTGCATTTCTTCGGCGTTCAGCAGGACATAGCCGCCCCAGTACTTCTCGAAGCCCAGATAGCGGGATTTTTCGGTGTCGACGTTGCGATAGACGTTGTATTGCTTCGTCCACAACGTGTTGGCGGGGTTCATGTTTTCGAAGTTGGTGACCAACCAGGCACCGTCGAACTTGCCCGCACCCAGATCGCCGGTCAGCGCCGTCAGCCAGGTCCCGCCCAGCATGCCGGCCGTGTAGCGCATAGGGTTTCGGCCATGCACGCCGGCCCAATAGCTGAGCGGCGAGCCCGCGACGATGATCGGCCCGCAGAGGTCGGGCCGATAGGCGGCGAGCATCATCAGCGCCCAGCCGCCCTGACAGTTCCCGATGACCGTCGGCTTGCCCTCCGCCTCGGGATGCAGCGCGATCACATGCTCGATGAAGGCGACCTCGGCCTTCAGGACATCCTCAATGGTCTGTCCCGGTGCGGGCTCGGGCGAGAAGCCGATGAGATAGCAGGGATGGCCGGCGCTGAGCGCGACGCCGATCTCGCTGTCGGCCTTGAAGCCACCGATGCCGGGGCCGTGGCCGGCCCGCGGGTCGATCACCACGAAGGGCCGCTTCGCCGGGTCGATCCTGGTGCCCTTTGGGGGCGTGATGCGCACCAGGCCGTAGTTAACCGGACGCGGCAGCTCGAGCCCCGACACGATCAGCTCGTAATCGTAGTCCAGGACATGGGGGACCTTTTGGGCGGCATGCTCGACGAACTGGTTGCCGCGCTCGCGCATCACATCCCAGAACAGGACCGAACGCTGCGCCGCATCGATTACGTAGGATTGGAAGGAAGATCCGGACATCGATCACTCCTCTCGCCGTTGCGTGGGTCGCTTTGCCTTTGTCACCTTGACCATGGGTAAGAATCGACCCGAGCCCTCGCCAGTCTACAGCACGGTCACGCGAGTATCATGGGAGTTCAATAGGACATTTTACGTCAGTACCGGACCTAGCGTCTATGTACTGACCGATTATTCGTCCTGATTTATTGATCGAACTGACACTAATCACGAAATTTCGATGATTTATATGCTGTCCATTTGCAAACGGCTGAAGTAATATCTTCATGCAATCGGCGATGCGATGCCGAATGCTTCAAGAGTGAAAGACTGCCGTCGTGTTCACCCAGCATTCGAAATCAACAGCAGACTGCTTCACCGGCCAAAGCGCTGGGACGATGGCGTCGGCCTGCCCTGCGGTGAGGGGAGCCCACCGCCGTGACTGACACGGTCGTGCTGCATACCCGGGTTCTGTCGATCGTCGGCGATATGCTGCAGATCGCGCTGCCGAAAGCCGAAGGCGGCAACGGCACCTGGCCGAACTTCGGCGATCTGGCCGAGGTTTGGGACGATCAGGATCGGCCGCGGGTCGCGCAGGTCGTCAAGCTGGACGAGGGCGTCGCCTCGCTGCAGATCTTCTCGGGCTCGAAGGGTATCTCGACCAAGGCGCGGGTGCGCTTTCTCGGCCGACCGGCCGACGTGGTGTTCTCGTCGAACATCCTGGGCCGGGTCTTCGACGGCACGGGTCGGCCCGCCGATGGCGGCCCGGACCTCGACATGGATCAGCGGGTGGTGATCGGCGGGCCCTCGGCCAACCCGGCGCGCCGGCGCCTCGCATCGAAGATGATCCGCACCGACATCCCGATGATCGACGTCTTCAACGCCCTGGTGGAGAGCCAGAAGATCCCGATCTTCTCGGTCTCGGGCGAGCCGTTCAACAAGCTGCTGGCCCGTGTCGGAATCCAGGCCGATGCCGATATCATCGTGTTCGGCGGGCTCGGCCTGCTGTTCGACGACTACTGGACGTTCCGGCGCAGTTTCGAGGATAGCGGCGTGTTCTCGCGCACCGTGATGTTCGTGAACGAGGCCTCCGATCCCATCGTCGAGCGCGTGCTGGTGCCCGACATGGCGCTTGCGGTGGCCGAGCGCTTCGCGGTCGAGGAGAAGAAGCGCGTCCTCGTCCTGTTGACCGACATGACCGCCTATGCCGATGCGCTGAAGGAGATCGGCATCTCGATGGAGCGCGTGCCATCGAACCGCGGCTATATCGGCGATCTCTACAGCCAGCTCGCGCGGCGCTATGAGAAGGCGGCGGATTTCGCCAGTGGCGGCTCAGTCACCATCCTGACGGTCACCACCATGCCCGGCGGCGATGTCACCCACCCGGTGCCGGACAACACCGGCTACATCACCGAGGGCCAGTTCTATGTCCATAGCGGCGTAATCGACCCTTTCGGCTCGCTGTCGCGGCTGAAGCAGCACGTGATCGGCAAGGAGACGCGCGAGGATCACGGCGCGGTCATGAATACCATGGTCCGGCTCTATTCCGAGGCACGCGACGCCCAGCAGAAGCAGGCGATGGCCTTCGACCTGTCGGATTATGACGAGCAGCTGTTGAAGTTCGGCGCGCTGTTTCGCGAGCGGTTCATGGGCATCGAGGTGTCGATGCCGCTGGAGGAGGCGCTGGATCTCGGCTGGCGCACGATGGCGGAGTGCTTCGCGGCCGAGCAGCTCTTGATGAAGCAGGAGCTTGTCGACAAGTACTTCCCGTCGACGGCGACGGCGGGCTCATCTCAACGCTCAGCCTCCAAGGCGGCGGAATAGGCGATGGCGCGGCTCTCGCTGAACAAGGCGCAGTTGGCCCGCGAGAAGGGCAGCCTGGCAATGTATCGCCGCTACCTCCCGTCGCTGGACCTGAAGCGCAAGCAGCTGATGGCGGAGCGCAAGAAGACCGAGGCGCGCCTCGCGGAGATCGACGCCGCCATCGCGGAGCGGATCGAGACCATCGGGGCCGAGATCCCGATGCTGGCGAACACCGACATCGACCTCGACGGTCTGGCGCGGCTGACGAAGGTCGAGATCGGCGAGCGCAACATGGTCGGCCAGCGCCTGCCCGTGGTCGAGAGCGTCGAGATCGAGATCGCCGCCTATGGCAAGCTCAACCGACCGCATTGGGTCGATCTGGTGGCCGCGCGGCTGCACGAGGTCATCACGCTCAGGATCGAGTCGCAGGTCACGGCGCGCCAGATCGCCTTGCTGAACGCGGCGGTCAGGACGGTGACGCAGCGCGTGAACCTGTTCGAGAAGGTGCTGATCCCCCGCGCGCAGGCCAATATGCGCCGCATCCAGATCGCGCTCAGCGACCAGGACCGCTCCTCAGTCGTCACCTCGAAGATCGCCAAGCGTAAGCGAGAGGCTGCTGCAGCATGAGGGCGAGATGACGATCGCCCCGATGCAGCGCGTCACGATCTGCGGCCTAGAGCACGAGCGCGACGCTGTGCTGTCGGCGTTGCAGGATCTCGGCTGTCTGCATCTCGTGCCGCTGCGCCCGCCCGAGCCGTTGGAGCCGGACAGCGATCCCGTCCGACGGCGGGCGATGTCGGCCTATCGCCATCTGATCGAGGGGCCGCGCCGGCTCAGACCTTGGCCGGGTCAGCGCGACTTCGACCTAGACGCCTCGGTCAAGGCCGCGCTCGCAAACAAGGAGCGGCTGCGCCAGGCCCGCGACCGCCACGACTTTCTGAGCGAGCGGATCGCGGGGCTGCAGCCTTTCGGCGATTTCGAGTTGCCGCCTAGCGACGCGCTGCGGGGGCGCAAGCTCTGGTTTTATGTCCTGCCGATCAAGGATCGGCGGGCGCTGGATCAGGTGGCGCTGCCCTGGGCGGTGGTCGGGCGAGACAACACGCATTTGCACATCGCCGTGGTGGCCGAGGAGGAACCGCCGCCCGAGCTTCTGCCGGTCGCGCGCACGCATACCGGCTCGCACCGGCTCAGCCGACTGCAGCACACGCTGGTCGAGACCGAGATCGAGATCGAGATCGCGGAGGCCGAGCGGGCTGAGCTGACCCGCGACCGGCTGGCCCTCGGCCTACGCCTTGCCGAGGCCGAGGATGCCGAGGCGCGCGAGACGGCACGGCGCATGACGCTGACCGACGGTCCGGTGTTCGCGGTCGCGGGCTGGGCGCCGGCCGACGCGCAGGGCGCGCTGGTGGCGCTGGCCGAGGCGCGCGCTCTCGCCATCACGCTAGCGCCGCCCGAGGAGGTCGACGCGCCGCCGACGCTGTTGGAGAACCCCGGCAGGTTCGAGGGGGCGGGGGCGCTGACGACGTTCTACACCACGCCGGCCTATGGCGGCTGGGACCCCAGCCTGCTGGTGTTTGCGTCCTTCGCGATCTTCTTCGCGATGATCCTGGCCGATGCGGGCTATGCGCTGGTGCTGCTGGCGCTGGTCTACGCATTTCGAAATCGGATGGGCAGGGGCGCAAGCGGTCGGAAGACCCGGGCGATCCTGTGGGCGGTGCTGGGCGCGGCGCTGGTCTATGGCGTGCTGGCCGGCAGCTATTTCGGCATGGCGCCCGCGTCCGGCGGCGTGCTGGAGGCCATCGCCGTCATCGACGTGCAGGACGTCGACACGATGATGATGGTCTCGATCGTCATCGGCGTCGTCCATATCTCGATGGCCAATGCACTGGCGGCGTTCAGGTCGCGGGACCGCGGCGATCGGGTCGGCAAGGCGGGCTGGATCGCGGCGAGCTGGGGCGGGCTCGTCCTGTGGCTCGGCGCACCCGCGGTCGGTTCCGCGCTGCTGGGCGGCGGGCTGATCGCCGTATTCCTAGCAGGCGCCCTGTCGCGGCCGGTAGAGCGCCCCAGCGACTGGCTGCGCCGGCTTGTCGACGGCGGCATGGCGCTGACGCGCATCACCACGCTGTTCGGCGATATCCTGAGCTATATGCGCCTCTTCGCGCTCGGCCTCGCCAGCGCGTCCCTCGCCGGCACCTTCAACGCGCTGGCCGGCGACATCAACGCGGGCCTGCCGGGCATCGGCCTGCTGCTTGCCATCGTCGTGCTGGTCCTCGGCCACCTGATCAACCTGATGCTCGGCATCATGAGCGGGGCCGTGCACGGGCTGCGGCTCAACTTCATCGAGTTCTTCGGCTGGGCGCTGTCCGGTGAGGGCTATGCCTTCCGGGCCTTCGCCAGGAAAGAGAGGCCCGGATGGACGGATTGATTATCGCCCTAGGCTGGTTGGGCATTTTCTCGCCCATGGCGCTGGGTGCCATCGGCAGCATCACGGGCTGCGCGCTGGCTGGCCAGGCGGCGATCGGCGCGATGCTCGAGACGGATGGCGGCTATGGCCGCTTCGTCGGCATCTCGGCGATGCCGTCCAGCCAGGTGATCTATGGCATCGTGATCATGTTCTCGCTGAACCAGGAGGTGACGGGCATCAATGGCGGCGCGCTATTCGGCATCGGCCTGCTCGCGGGGCTGGCACTGATGCTGAGCGGGGTCTGGCAGGGCCGCACCTGCGCCTCGGCCATCGCGGCGGCCAAGGACAAGCCCGAGATCTTCGGCCTCTCGCTGGCGCCGGCGGCGATCGTCGAGGGCTTTGCGGTCTTCGCCTTCGTCTTCGCGCTGGTGCTGGCCGCCGGCATTCCGTCGTGAAAGCGGAGAGCGCGCGATGAACGATGCTACGACCGGAACGACCGCGGCCGGCATCGAGACGCTGATCGGCCGCCTCCGCGAAGAGGGGGTCGAGAAGGGCCAGGCCGAGGCCGAGCGCGTGATCGCGGAGGCGGAGGCGCGTGCCCGCCGCCTGTTGGACGAGGCCGAGACCAAGGCCACCGCCATCGTCGCCGCCGCAACAGAAGAGGCGGGAAAGCTCAAGACCGGCGGCGAGCAGGCGCTGCAGGTCGCCATGCGCGATGCGGTGCTTGAGCTGAAACAGGGCCTCGCGGGACGCTTCGCCGAACAGGTCCGCGGCGTCGTCTCGAAGGTGACCTCGGACGAGGAGATGCTGAAGCGCATGGTCCTGGCCGTCGCCGCCCGCGCGCGTGAGGAGGCCGGCATGGACGGCGAGGCGGCGCTTGAGATCGTGCTGCCGCGCTCGGTCGTCGGGCTCGACGATCTGCGCCGCAAGCCCGAGGAGCTGAGCGAGGGTTCGCTGACGCATTTCGCCGCGACCGCGGCGGCCGACATGCTGCGCGCGGGCGTCAGCTTCACCCGCGCCGAGGACGGCGCCGACGGCATTCGCGTCCGACTGGTCGACAGCGACATGGTCGTCGACGTGACCGACCGCGCCGTGGCCGAGGTGATCCTGCGCCATCTGCAGCCGCGCTTCCGCGCGCTGCTCGAAAACGTGGTCAGCTGACGGGGCCGCCGATGACGCGCGACGCCTATGTCACGCTCGTCTCCAGCCTGCCGGCGCTTGGCCCGGTGCTGAGCGCCAAGCACCCGCCGATCAACCGCGTCCAGCTGCAAAGGCGCCTTCGCCTGCTGAGTGCCGAGCATCGGGGCGAGCTCAAGGCGATCGCCGATCTGCTGTCCTGGGCGCGGCTGCCGCTGCTGGGCACCGATGCCGCGCTGGTCGCCCGGGCCGAGCGCCTGATCCCGCGGATCAGCTCGCCGACGCTCCAAGCCCTGGCGCGCGATCGGCTGGAGTTTCGCACGCTGATCGCGGCCCTCCGCCGCCGCCAGGCCGGCCAGGACAGCCCGCCGCGGAGAGAGGGACGGGGCGAGGCCTGGGGATATTCGCGCCATCTGCGCCGGATCGAGGCGAACTGGCGGGACCCGACGCTGGGCGTGGGGCGTATCTATCCCTGGCTCGCCGATGCCCGCGCGCGGCTGGAGGCGGGCGACGCGCAGGGGCTCGAGCGGATCCTGCTTGAGGAATCCTGGCGCCAGACCGAGCGCCACGCCATCGGCCACGAGTTCGACTACGAGGCTGTCGCCATCTACGTCATCAAGTGGAACCTGTTGGACCGCTGGACGCGCTACGACGCCGAGGCCGCGGCAGCCCGCTTCGCGTCGCTGGTCGACGCGGCCCTGGCCGACCGAACACTGGCCCACCAGACACTGGCAGACATCGGACCTTCCGGCACAGCGGGCAGCACCAGGCATGCAGGCAAGGAGGCCGCGGCATGAGCGTCGATACCGAACCGCCAGCGAACGCGCCGGGCGCCGTGATCTCCTCGGTGCAGGAGGATCTGGTGCGCATCCGCCTGACCGATCCCGAGACGCAGCGCATCGTGAAGAACGAGGTCGTCTACGTCCGTCCGTCCCGCTTCCCCAACGAGCGCCTGAAGGCCGAGGTGCTGCGCGTGACCGGCGCCGAGGCCGATGCCCAGGTCTATGAGAGCACGGCCGGGATCGGCCTCGGCGACGGGGTCGAGCAGAGCGGGCAGTTGCTCTCGGTCGCCCTCGGCCCGGGGCTGCTGGGCCAGGTGTTCGACGGGCTGGAGAACCCGCTGGAGGTGCTGGCCCAGGCGCATGGCACCTTCCTGCCGCGCGGTGTCGAGGCGCCGGCGCTGGAGGAGACGACCAAATGGTCCTTCGCGCCCGGCGTCGAGATCGGCGACCGGGTGACCGGCGGCGACGTCCTCGGCACGGTGCCCGAGGG
>JBCCSW010000118.1:0-10824 GCA_039199465.1 Pseudomonadota bacterium | reverse complement strand
TCTGGATGGAGGAGTTCCATGTCGACGCCATCCGGGTCGATGCAGTCGCCTCCATGCTCTATCGCGACTACAGCCGCGAGGACGGGCAGTGGATCCCGAACCGCCATGGCGGGCGCGAGAATCTGGAGGCGATCGCTTTCCTGCAGCGCGTCAACCGAGAGATCTATGCCCGCGCGCCCGGCGCGATGACGGTTGCCGAGGAATCGACCGCCTGGCCCGGCGTCTCCAGCCCGGTGCATGACGGCGGCCTGGGCTTCGGCTTCAAGTGGAACATGGGCTGGATGAACGACACGCTCAGCTATATGAGCGAGGCGCACGAGCACCGCAGCTGGCACCACGACAAGCTGACCTTCGGGCTGCTCTACGCCTTCTCCGAAAATTTCATCCTGCCGCTCAGCCATGACGAGGTGGTGCATGGCAAAGGCTCGATCCTCGGTCGCATGCCCGGGGATTGGTGGCAACGCCGGGCCAATCTGCGCGCCTATTACGGCTTCATGTGGGGCCATCCGGGGAAGAAACTGCTCGTCATGGGTCAGGAGTTCGGCCAGACGCATGAGTGGGACCATGCGGCGACCATCGACTGGGCCGCAGCCGGGAGCCCCGATCACGACGGCATCCGCCGTTTGGTGCGCGACCTGAACACCGTCTATCGCGAAACGCCGGCCCTGCATGCGCGCGACAGCGAGGCGGGTGGCTTCGAATGGGTCGACGGCGGCGCGAACGAGGCATCGGTCCTCTCCTGGATCCGCCACGGGCGCGAGGGCGACGATCCGGTGCTCGTGATCGTCAACTTCTCGCGCTTCGAGCGCACCGACTGGCGCTTCGGCGCGCCCTGCGACGGGTTCTGGGAGGAGATCGTCAACACCGACGCGGCGCCCTATGGCGGTACCGGCCGAGGCAATGTGGGTGGGGTCGCCACGTCGGGTGGTGGCGAGCACGGCAAGCCCTTCGGCCTGACCGCCACCCTGCCGCCCCTTTCCGCGATTTACCTGCGCCACCGGCCCGGGCGGTGAGCGACCGGCGCGCGCCGGTGGGTCGGCCAGGGCAGGACCGGCGCCGCCGTCGCGCCCTAAACCCTTGAGCAGTTCGGCATGACTGGAGCGATCCAATGAACGTCATCGAAACGCCCATCGCGGTCGATCACGACGCGACCGAGGCGCTGATCGCGTTCGCGCGCGAACAGCTCACCGAGGCCGAGACCGCCTTCGACGGCGCCGCGGCGATCGCGCGCAAGCTCGGCGGGCAGATGCATGACGGCCTGGCCGAGTTCGGCTTCTGGGCGCCCGAATTGCAGGAACGCCGGGTACCCGATGGCGATATCTTCCTGGAAATCCGGAGCCGGTAGAGCCGCTGTCGCTGACGATAGCGCGCCAGGACATGGCGTTCCGGATCACCCACTTGCCCGTCGCCCGCTACGACGCCTTCGTGTTCGCGGCGGTGACCGGGCTGTTCGCGGGCACACGCGAGCGCATCGGTCATTTCTACGCCCTCGCCTGGCGCGACCACGACGGCGCGTATCACCGCATCCTGGACCCGATGGCCACGAGCCTGCCCTTCGGCGTCTTCGCCCCGGCCGAGCTCTACGACACCGCCGCCATGCAGGCCGCGCGCACCGACAGCGCGTATTTTAGGGCGCTTGCGGGCGGCAAAGGCGGCGACGGGCCGGTGAAGATCGGGCCGAGCGCTAACATCCTGCAGATCCATGTGCCGACGGCCACGGCGGGGCGGACCATCGCCTCGCTGACCCGCCAGATCGAGCACTTGGCCGACCGCGTCACCCGCGGCGCCGAGCTCGAGCCCGCCGACCGCATCTTCGCGGGCTACGACGCCGTGCAGCTGCTGCCGGTCGAGCCAACGATCGTGTTCGAGGCAGGCCCCGGCTTCTGGGAATGGACCGAGCCGCCACGGCCCGGCGAGACGGCAACCGCCGTGCTGCGCCAACCCGATACCACCAACTGGGGCTATGACGTGGTGATCTCGGGCAGCGCGGCAGTCAATCCGGCGCTGCTGGAGACCGGCCGGCCCGACGAGCTGGTCGATCTTGCCGCGGCACTGCACAGCTTCCCGGGCCGACCCAAGCGGCTGATCTTCGACGTCGTCTACGGCCATGCCGACAACCAGGGGCTGGAGGCGCTGAACCGCCACTGGTTCTCGGGCCCGAATATGTATGGCCAGAACCTGAACTACCGGAACCCGGTGGTCCGCGCCGCGATGCTGGAGATGCAGCGGCGCAAGGTGAACTTCGGCGCCGACGGCGTGCGCGTCGACGGCGCGCAGGACTTCAAGTGGTGGGATGCGGGCGCCGAACAGAACCGCCACGACGACGACTACCTGCAGTCGATGTCGGATGTCGTGCAGGACGTGGCCGGCACCGCCTATCGGCCCTGGATGATCTTCGAGGACGGCCGTCCCTGGCCGCAGGAGGACTGGGAGCTGTCATCCACCTATCGCGCGGTGATCGATGGGCAGCGGGACGACGACGTCTTCCAGTGGGGCCCACTGACCTTCGCCCACAACACGCCGTTCCTCTACACGTTCTGGCTGAGCAAATGGTGGCGCATCCGCGAGATCCTGCACCACGGGCAGAGCTGGATCTCTGGCTGCGCGAACCACGATACGCTCCGCCGCGGCACCCAGATCAACCCGAAGCTCAACATCAATACGCGCCTCGGCGACACGCGGATGGAGATCCTGGACAAGGCCTATGACAACCCGGCCGTGTCGCTGATCACCTATGCCGCCTTCCCTGGGGTGCCGATGGACTTCCTGAACGCCTCGGCGCGGGCCTCCTGGGGGTTTATCCGGAACCAGGACGATCGCTGGGGCGTGAAGGTCGTGGCCGAGGAGGCGATCTCGCTGAAATGGCAGGTCGACGAATACGCCTACTCCATCCCGGGTTCGTTCGAACGCCTCAAGGCCATGGGCTTCGAGACCCGGACCGAGCTTGCCCGGTTCTTCGAGTTCCTGCCCGCGCTGGTCGAGGTGACGGAGTACGATCTCGACGTGATCGCCACGCTGTTGAACGAGGTCGATCCGCCGCTGGACGGGCCGCAGCCCTTCACCGTGCAGATCCTGAAAGAGATCGCGCGCGCCTGGATGGACGACATGCACGACTACTGCAACGTGTCGGCCTACCACGCGCTGCTGAGCGACCGGCAGACCGCTTTTACCCTGGCCCTTCGCGAAATGCGGTTGGCCCGGCCCTGGCTACGCCTGAACCTGGGGTCGCAGGATTTCTGCGATTATCGCCACCCGGCCGATGGCACGGCGCTGTTCGTGGCCCTGCGGCACGGCCCGGACGGCGAGCGCCTCTACACCGTGGCGCATCTCGAAGGTGGGCCGATCCACGACATCGACCCCCTGTCGCTGCCGGTCCCGGGCCTGGACCGGGGCGCTTGGCAGCTGCTGCTCGCGACCCCACCGATCGGGTCAGACTACGAGGTCGGACCGCTGACCCTGAAGGACAGCATGGGTCTGGTCTTCCGCAGCATCGGATAGTCCGGGCCCACCGCCGCGGCGTTTCGGGCAAGGCCACCGCAGGCGCTAGAGTGGTCGTTTCAGCACCTCGGGCATCAGCACGGCGATGTTGTCGACGGGTAGGATCGCGGCCGCACGCTCTGCCAGGATGCCGCGCACCTGTTCCAGTAGCGCCGGATCGACGATGCCGTCCTTGAAGGTCCCGGCGGCGGCAAGACCCAGCATGGTGCGCAGGAAGGCATCTCGCAGTTTCGGCTCGGCAGCATGGGCCAGCGGCGCCGCGTCCACCGGCAGGTCGAGTGCGATTTCGAACAACAGAACCGCCTGACGCTGTCGCTCGGCAACCACCGGAACGATGAGATGGCGAGCGAGCGGGACGACGACCCGCTCTCCGTCTGGTGCATCGGCCTCGCCGCCGGCTGCGGCGGTGGCTTCGCCATCGGTCGCGTTCGGCTGACGACCGGCCTCAGCGCCTTCTGCGGTCGCTGGCATCGCGCCCGGCACGAGCTCTGCGCCATTGGGTTTGTCTGACGCTGTCTCTGGCATCATCTGTGCGGCGACGACGGCGCCAGCGACCGCACCGACGGCGACCAGAAGGATGGGTACGAGGGCCATTACGTCTTCCCGATTGCTGTTTGGCGCTGTCGTGGCGCTGCGTGGTCCGCACCGTCAGAACGGGCTCAGGATGTCCAGCACCTGTTGGCCATAGCGCGGTTGTTGGACATCGCTAAGCTGACCGCGGCCACCGTATTTGACGCGCGCATCGGCAATGCGCTCCAGCGGTACTTCGTTCGTCCGATTGATGTCGAGCGGGCGCACGATGCCGGTGATCTGCAGATCGCGCAGCTCGAAATTGATCAGCACTTCCTGGCTGCCCTGGATGACCAAATGGCCGTTGGGCAGCACGTCTACGACCGTCGCGGCGAGGCGCAGCGTGATCTCCTCCTCTCGGCTGACCGAGCCCGTACCTTGCGTCGAGGTCGTCGATCCCAGATTGACCGCAGGGTTCAACGTGCTGCCGCCCGGTAAGATCACGTCGGCGATCGCGGGCAAGCCGAGGAGCGCACTGATGTTGACGTTCTCATCGCCGGAGCGCGAGCGCCCGGTGGTATTAGAGATCTCTGCCTCGTCATCGGTCTCAATCACGACCGTCAGGATGTCGCCGCGGCGCCTGGCCCGACGTCCGCCCAGCAGCCATCCCGGGTTGCTCTGCCAGCCGGGTCGGAGGGCGCCGGGATCATAGGCGGCATCCGGCAGGGGCGCGGGCAGGCCTGCCGCACGCGGCACGCGGGCATAGACCGGCTCGGGCGCGGCGAGAGCAAGGCGCTCGGGCGTCGGCAGAGGCGTCGCGATGCGCTCGGGCGTCATCGCGGCCGACACGCTCGGCGGCTTGCCGAGATGGTCGAGCCGATCGGTACAGCCGACCGCCAGCAGCGCGATGACCAGGATCAGCGGCCAGGCGCAGCGAAGGCTCGGGGCGCCGGACGCGGTGGGTGCGGACAGCATCGTCACGGACCTACTCGACCCCGACCGACACGCGACCGGGACCGATGGCGACCGCCTCGACCGTGCGTCGGCTGGAGAGGTTCAGCACCGGGATCGTCTCCCCCAGCGCAGCGTCGGCCAGCGCACGACCCCGATCGCTGAGGGTCATCGTGCCGTGCGTAAACGTGATCATGACCCGAGCGTTACGTTGGATCAGCCGCGGCGGGGCAAGATCGGCTGCATTGACCCGCGCCCCCGCCCGCAGCGCGCGGGTCAGGCGCAGCCCGGCGAGCCGCCCTCCGGCAGCTGGATCGTTGAGGTCGCTCGGCGTCAGAACATGGCCACGCGGCAGCGCCCGGATCGCGCGAAGTGCTGCTTGCGATGGCACCGCCTCGACCACGGCCGAGCCGACCGCGCCGCCCTGCGCGGCGGCATGCAACGCGCCAACGATGCCAAGCACGGTGACCGCCAGCATCGCCGCGGCCGTCACGATGGCTCGACGCCGCATGGAGGTCATCGGATGCGCACCGTCGCCGACAGCATCTCATCGGCGGCGGACATCACGCGCGCGTTCAGTTCGTAGCCGCGCTGCGCCTCGATCAGGTCGGTTATCTCGCGCACGACATCGACGGCGCTGTCCTCCAGAAAGCCCTGTCGGAGCGTGCCGCGGCCGTCCTGTCCCGGCCGGTCGACAGCAGGCGCACCCGATGCGGCGGTCTCTGCGAACAGCGTGTCGCCCAAGGCCGACAGGCCGGCCGGGCTGACGAAGCGCACCAGGTCGATTCGCCCGATTTCCTGGGCGACGCCGTCGTCCTGGAAGATCGCCGAGACCGTGCCGTCGGCCGCGATCTGGACCGTCTCCGCCTCCTGCGGGATGGTGATGTCGCCGGCGAGCGGGAAGCCGGCGTCGGTGACGATCACGCCTTCGGCCGAGCGCTGGAAGCCGCCGTCGCGCGTGTAGGCGCTGGTGCCGTCCGGCAGCGTGATCTCGAAGAACCCCTCGCCCTGAATGGCGATGTCGAGCGGCCCGTTGGTGGCGCGGAGCGCGCCCTGTGCCTGGTCCACGACGATGGCGTCCACACGCGCGCCAAGGCCGAGTTCGACGCCGACCGGCACCAACTCGCCCGACACAGCCGACAGGGCGCCGGGCGCGCGAAGCTGCTGATAGAAGAGATCGGCAAACGCGGCGCGGCGCCGGTCGTAGGCGGTCGTCGACATGTTGGCGATGTTGTTCGAGGTCACGTCGACCCGCGTCTGCTGCGCGGCCATTCCCGTCGCTGCGATCTTCAATGCCTGCATCGCGGTCCACGTCCCCAACTGGTTCTGGCCGATGCGCCCGGCCTTCGGCATGCCGGTCGACATGGCGACCGACCCTGCACCCCGTCACGCCGCCGCCCGGCTGGCCCCGACGGACAATCCGAAGCGATCCGTGCCCCTGCGGCCGCCAGCCTGTCTTCCGGACGCCCGCCTCGGTCGACCCACCCGTTAGGTTTGGCGCGAGAAGGTTTCAATCACGTTGCGGATGCGGCGATCGTCCTCTTCCAACAGCGATTGGATCATCTCGTAGCGTCGGCTGGCGTCGATCAGCTCGGCAAGCGCTTGCACGGGCTGGACGTTGGACCCTTCCAGGACGCCCTGGCGCAGCCGGGCGCCTTCGATCGGCTCGGCGACGCCCTGGAGCGCAAAACGGGCGCCGGAAAGCCTCGGACCCGCTGACGAAGGGCCGATCACGGCGATCTGCCCGAACGGGACGCCATCGGCGCTGAGTGCGCCGTCGGCGGAGAGGACAACCTCCGCGGCGCCCTGCGGGACGGCCAAGGGGGCGCCCGCCGCGTCGAGCAGTCGCGCACCGTCGGGCGCCGCGATGGTGCCGTCCCCGCTTCGCACAAAATGCCCGGCACGGCTAAGGGCCTGACCCCCGCCAGGTAGAGCGAGCAAGAAGAAGCCGGGACCGTCGATCGCAAGGTCAAGCGGCGCGCCCGTTGTCGTCAACGTGCCTGGTCGGGGATCAGTCAGCGCGGCCGCCAAGCGCGGCATGGATATGGAAGGGCCACCACGCAGCATCACGTGTTCCGAGGCGACGGCGTACTGGGCGCGAAAACCGTCTGTCGACGCGTTGGCCAGATTGTTGGCGACGAGGTCAACGCGCTGATGTTGTACCCGCTGGCCCGCCAACAGGACGGGCAGGATGGCCTTATCCATCCTCCAGCAGCGCCTCCGCCGCGGTGATATCTGTGCCGACCGCGCGCAGCAGCTTCTCGGTCTCCGCCAGGATGTCCCCCTGCATCATGCCGTCCAACGGTGCCGTCTCGTCGGCCGACCCCGGTGGCGGAGGCTCTGCGGAGGTGGCACTTCCGTCAGCAGATGCCCGATCCGTGGCCGCCGTCGCGCCGGTAGACAGTGAGGCTGCGGTCGCCCCGAGTGCATTGGCCTGCTCCACCGAGACGCGGCCGCGCCAGTCCGGCGTGGCGGCGACGCCGGCGGAGCGTGATGCCGTCCCGGCGACCCCCACAGCAGCATCGGACGGCCCGCGCTCCGGGCTGGAGAGATCGGAGACCGCGCGGCCACCAGCACCAACGCCGGCGCCAACGCTGGCGAAACTGTCTGGCGCTGCCCGCACCCAGAGCGGCAGCGGGATCGGATCGGCCGGCATGCTCTCCTCGGACCACAGCGCGGCTGCCCGGCCGACGAGGTCGTCCTGCCCGATCAGGCCACGCGACTGCGCGAGCGACAGTGCCCGCAGCGCCGCGGCACGACCCAGCACGCGTGCGGTCAGCCCGACCTCGGCCAGCGCCGCGCGTCGTCCGAAGGCGGTGCCGGCACGTTCAAAGGCGATCGCGCCGACGAGGTCGAGATGCGCGAGCCAGCCGATGGCGAGCGGCATGTCCGCGCTGGGATCGAGCTCTTCGGCGAGCAGCACCGCGGCCACTTGGCCGGCCGCCCCATCCTGACGCACGAGCAACGCAAGGGCCGCGCGACCCGCATCGGCGCGCCCCTCTGCGATGTCCAGATGCGCTGCCACGAGCCGGTCCAACCCATCGCCGCGCGGCGGCATGAACGGCTCAAGCAGCACCAGCGGCGCGAGCCGTCCGTCCAGCACCAAAACCTCGGCAAGACGCTCGGACAACGCATGACGGAGGGCAACGGGTGCCGCCAGCAGCCTGCCCTTGACATCGCTCCATGCCGGTGAGGCGACGAGGCGATTGCGGAAGCTCACCGCATCGACAGGCGCGGGCCGCCTGGTCGCCCGCACGCTTTGGACCAGGGCATCGATGTCACGGACGAAGCCGCAATCGACGAGGATATCGTCGAAGATCAGGGGGATGCCGGTGGAGACCGGTCGTTGGACCAACCGCTCACCCAGGCGCTGGCGTGCCTCGATCGCCGCGATCCGCTCGCGCGCGGCCAGGCTCTCGCCCGCTGTCGCATCGTCGTCGCGGCCCATCTTGGCCAGCGCATCGAGGAGCATTGCGTCGCGTTCAGTCGTGCCGATGACGACGCGATCGCCGGATGGCGCCATGCCATTCGGGAGACAGGCCACCTGCGCGTCGCGGCGCCCGGACATGGCGGAGAATGCGTCGGGGCCGGTATCGCTGCCGGGAGTTCCGACGCTGCCGGTCGCGGAGGTCTGACGCGCTACCGAAAGCTCTGACTTTGGGTCGGTTGCGTCGTCATCCCCTCGCGACGTGACCGGCTCGCCCGCGGCGTCCGGCACGGCGTCAGCTGGCGCAAAACCCAGTGCACGCTGCGCATCACTGCTCTGCAAGAGCGTGTTGAGTTGCGTTGCAATCCTCCGCGCCGCCGGCGTCGAAGTCTGCTCCGGGGCTGTGGAGACACCACCCTCCTGCGCCGACGGAACCGTGAGCGACGTTAAGGTGAGGGGCGCTGAGAGGAGGAGCACCGGCAGACTTCGCCGCCTGCGGCGCGCCGTGCCGCGACGGCTGGTCCTTCCGCATGCGACGTGCGAGGCGCTCTCAGCGATGGGTGCTCTTGGGATGCGGATCATGCTGCCTCGGCCATGGTCTTCAGGGCGCCGTCGAGCGCGTCGAAATCGGGGCGCATCGCGGCGGCGACGTTCTGCCGGGCGACCTCGACACAGATTTGCGGGCTGTGTCGCTGCAGGTTCGCGACCAGCGTATCCTTGATCAGCGCATAGAACTCGTGATCGGCCTCGACGATCGCCTTCATGCGCGCGGAGAGCGGGCCGACGAAGCCATAGGCGAGGAACACGCCAAGGAACGTGCCGACCAACGCACCACCAATCATTTTTCCAAGTACTGTAGGTGGTTGGTCGATCGAGCTCATTGTCTTGATGATGCCGAGCACGGCGGCGACGATACCCAAGGCCGGCAAGCCATCGGCCATGGTTTGCACGGCCTCGGCGCCATGCAGGGATCGCTTGTGCTTCGCCTCCAACTGGGTCGCCAACAGCTCCTCCAGCTGGTGCGGGTCGTCGAAGTTCATCGCGGTCAGGCGGAACGTGTCGCAGATCATCGTGCGCGCCGTCTCGTCCGCTTGGATCTTTGGATAGGCCTGGAAGATCGAGGAGTTCTGCGGGTCTTCGATATGGCTTTCGAGCGCGACAGCATCCCGCCGCGACACGCGGATCAGCGCGTAGAGGAGGCACAGCAGATCCCGATAGTCCGGGGACTTCCATTTCGGACCCTTGAAGACTTTGCCCAGATCACTGAGTGAATGCTTGATCGCGCCCAGATCGTTGGAAATGATGAAGGCGCCCACCGCCGCGCCGCCAATCATCATAAACTCAAATGGCAACGCCTTGAGAATTATACCCATCTTGCCGCCGGCGAGCAGATACCCCCCGAACACCATACCAAAGATCAGAACTATCCCGATGATCCCGAACATGTCGCGACTCTCCGAACCCACTAACGGCGTGTACGCTGACAGGCATTGGTTAAAGAACCGATGCCGGAACCGCCGTCAGCGCAGATAAGCCGCGGAAAGCAGGTCGGAGATCTCGGACATCGCACCGCGCAGTGCCCAGAGCGCATCGGGATCAAGCGTCGCCGGATCGCTGAGTTCCATATCCGTCTGGGTACGGATGACGGCCTTGTAGAAATCTGACAGATGCCCGCGATCCTCGGCTCCCGGCAGGCGGCCGGCCAGGGACCGGATCCGGTTCAGTTGATAGAGCACCGAGCGCGGGTTGCGCCCGTCCAGCGCCAGCAGATCGACCACGGTTTCGCGATTGGTCGCAATGGTGAAGCGCTGGCGGTGGGTCATAGCGCTATCAGCATATTCCACCGCCAGATCGAGTGCCCCCTCGGGCGCATCATCTGCGGTGAACTGGGCCAGCACCGAAGCAGTCCCTGTGGCACGTTCCAGAGCCCGCCCAAGCGACAGGAACCTCCAGCCGGTGAACCGATACATGTTGTCCTGCACCAGGCCCGAGAATCCGGTGACCTGCCGGAGCAAAAGGCTCAGAATGCGCGCGATCGCATCTTCGCTGTCGCTCTCCGCCTCGGAGAACTCTTCTGCTGCCTCCTGAGCGGTGCGGTGGAGATCCGTCAGCGCGATCCAGCCGTCTTCGCTGAAACGGTCGCGGACCTGGGCGGCGCTGTTGACCGCAGCGCCGAGCATGTCCAGCAGCCCCTCGGGGATCGGAGAGCGCGTGCTCACCCCGCCGCGCCAGAGCGCGAGGTCGATCTCGGTCAGCAGCGGCGCGTCCGGATCGGCGCTTTCGCTCAGGCGAGCATGGTGTGCGCGCAGCAGGCGCATGGTGCCTTCGGACCGCTCGACATAGCGACCCAGCCAATAGAGGTTGTCGGCCGCCCGGCTGGGCAACACCGTGAGGTCGCCCCGGGACCGGGCCTCATAACGCGCCTCGGCGATGGTCGC
>JBCCSW010000117.1:0-10844 GCA_039199465.1 Pseudomonadota bacterium | reverse complement strand
CGCATGACGCCACCATCGAGAGGCCGCATGTCTGCGACCAGCACCACCGAACGGCCGGGGATCGGCGCGGACGAGGCCGCGATGCTCCGCAAGATCGGCTATGGCGACGGCGATGCGCGCAGCGCCACCTCGATCCTGATCGACCACGACATCCGCGTCGCGACCTCCGAGACCGACGCCGTCGAGATCCTTCCGATCCAGGAGGCGCTGATGCGCTATGACTGGGTGCAGGACCTGATGTTCAACCAGATCGCACCCGACGAGAACGAGCTGCTGCGCCAGTCGGCCGAGCTGCTGCAGGACCCGATCGGCCGCTTCGTCTATGTCCATGACGGCGCCAAGCTGCGCCATCCGATCCAGTCCTTCACCGTGATGTCGCGCCCGCAGGAGCGGCAGTTCACCCACAACATCACGGTGATCGGCCGCGATGCCGAGGTCGAGATCATCTCGGGCGCTGCGGTGCCGCCCAATGTCCATGCCGGCCACCACGTGTCGATCGACGAGACCTATCTGCGCGACGGCGCGCGCATGCGCTCGGTCTCGATCGAGCGCTGGGGCGTGAATATGAGGGTCGACAGCTATTCGCGCAGCGAGATCGGAACCGGTGCCGAGGTCACGTCGAGCCAGATCATGCTCGCGGCGCTGAGACGCCATCACTCCGACACCAAGATGCGTCTCGGCGCCGATGCGCTCTGCAGCGACCAGGCCATCATCTTCGCACCGAAAGGCACCGAACGGACCTTCGATACCGAGGTGCGGCTGAGCGCCCCGGGCGCACGGTCCGAGCATGTGGCCCGCATGGTCTCGGGCGGCGGGCGGATCGTGAACAACAGCGTGCTGATCGGCGAGACGCCGGGCACCAACGGCTTTCTCGGCTGCGACGGGCTTATGCTGTCGGGCGAGGGCCAGATCTCGGCGACGCCTGCCCTGATCGCCGACAGCGCCGAGGCCCAGCTCTCGCACGAGGCGTCGGTCGGCATGATCTCCAGCGAGAAGCTGGCCTATCTGATGGCCGCGGGGCTGGGCGAGGACCGCGCGCGCGACCTGATCGTGCAGGGTTTCCTCAGCCTGAACGACGCCGATATCCCCGCCGACATCCGCGCGCAGGTGGCCGACATGGTGGCCGCGGCGAAGTCTGGCGGGATGTAGGGCACGCTTCCCGGCGCGGCGCAGAAGGCCCCGGGCCGCTCACTCCGCTGCGCCCCGCAGGAACAGCCCATAGCCGCCGAACGCCCCGTCGGTTGCGGTGAAGCCCGACGCCGCCAGCACCGGGCGCATTGCCGCCCCTGCCTCGCCCGGCGGGACCAGCACGGCCCGCACACCGACCTCGTCGATCAGACGCGGGATATCGGCCTCGACCGGCGTGCCGGTGATCCAATCGAACAGCGCTGCGCGCCGGCGCAGCCGGTCAGCGGGCATCAGATGGGCGCGCTGCGGCGTGTAGATCGGCCGCGCGTCAACCACCGGGCGAAAATTGTCAAAGGTCGTCAACCAGAGCGCGATCGCCTCCGGCGCCAGCATCAGCGCACCGGGCGGCGCGGCCGCGTTCACCCGCTCGGCGATGGCGTATTCCGGGCTGTGCACCTTGATGAGGCTCCATTCCCAGCGAAAGCGCTCAGTCTCCTGCGGCAATGCGCCGGGCAGCAGGCAGCCCAGGGCGAGCGCGCCCAGCATCCCGGCGCGGAAGACGGGCGCGCGGACGCTCTGCCAAAGGACGCCCAGGAAAACGGCCCCGATGAACGGCACCGGCAGCGCCCAGAACAGCCGGAAATTCACGTTCCCGGTGACATAGCGGCCCAGCAGGTCCCAGGTGAACGGGTTGACCACGCACACCAGATACACCGCCACGAACAGCGAGATCAGCCGCAAGCGCGGGTTCATGAGCCCGGCCGCCGCAGCGGCGAACAGGCCCGTGAGAAACAGCACCACGGCATAGGGCCGGCCGAGCAGGCTCCAAAACACCGTGCCGATCCGGCCCGCATCCTCGAACTCCGAGGGCGCGGGCGGGTCGAAGACCAGCAGATAACCCGCAAGTGCTGCGGGATAGACGACCGCTGTCCCCAGTGCGACCGCTGCCAGGCGCTGCCGGCGATCGCCGCCCAGGAAGAAGGTCGCCGCGACGACCGCGACCAGGATCGGCCCGAGGAAGATCCCGTTGGCGCTCGCCCCGATGCCGATGATCACGGCACCCGCCAGCAGCGCTGACAGCAGCACGCCACCACGCAGGATCGCCGCCAGCGCCAGCGCGCCGACCAGCGGCACGACCGTCGAGACCAGCAGCGCCTTGCCCTGGAAGAACCGGGTAAAGCCGAAATTGCCATAGGCGGTGTAGCTGCCCGCCAGGATCAGCGTCAGCAGCAGCAGAAAGACCAGCGCGGCCGGCCAATGCCTCCCCAGGAACGCCTGCAGCACCACGACATAGACGCTCAGCGCAAAGGCGATCGAGAGCACCGGCAGAACCGCATGCGCGGCGAGGATCGTCTCGACACCGAGAACATCGGCGATCAGTGCGGCCAGCGGGATGAAGGCCTCGAGCCGATAGGTCGATTTGATGAAGCCCAGACCATCGATGCCCAGCATCGTGTCGAGCGTCATCAAGCCCTCGCGCGACCGCTGCGCGCCCGAAGCGATGTTGAGAAACAGCGCATCGTCGCCATCGGGGACCGAGGTGGCGAAGTAGAAACCAAGGGCCACAAGCAGGAACAGCGGATACGCCCAACCCCAGGCCGGCCCCTCGATCGCGTCCGTCTGAGCGTGCAGCGCGACGATCGGCGGGCCCGTCGCCTGCCGCGCGGCCGGCAACAGCGCCAGCGCCGCCGCACCCAGGCATCCCAGCCAGAAAGGCGTGAAATCATGCGGCGCCCGGTAGACCGCGGCGAGACCGATCACGAAGGCGATCGCCAGCACCACCGCCTGCACACGGACCGCGCGGCCCCGCGACCGGATCGCGCCGGCATCGACGCGAAGGCTGGGCAACCGCAGGCAGGACGGGCCGAACGCCGCGATTAGCAGAGGCGTCAGCCGCAACGCCAGGCCGCCGGCCCACAGCGCCAGCATCCCCGCGCCATAAAGCGTCACGAAAGGCGCGCCCCACAGGGTGAGGAGCTGGCTGCAGATCGTGAAGACCAAGAAAAACGCATACAAAAACAGGAACACCCGATAGGCGATATCGTGCATCTACCTGCCCCGCGCTTCGCCCGGCGCGCCAATGCCGACAGCTAAAATCCAGGCGGTGCCGCGGCACGCAGGCGCTCTCTCCAATGGGCGAGGCGCCTAACAGGCCACGGCATGCTTGGGCAAGGCAGATCGGGACGCATCGGCCCGAAGCGCCAAAGCGAAGGGGCGGACCCGCGCGGCGACGGGATCGCAGCGGCGCCGCGTCAGCCGCGGCTTAGGCGGCCCGATCGGTGCGGAAGGGATAGTCGGTATAGCCCTTCTCATCGCCGCCATAGAAGGTGTCGCCATCGGGCGCGGCCAGCGCCGAGCCCTCAAGCAAGCGGGCCGGCAGGTCGGGATTGGCGATGAAGGGTCGGCCGAAGGTCACCGCATCGGCCCGCCCGCGCGCGATCCAGTCCGCCGCAGTCGCCCCGTCGAACGCGCCATTGGCGATATAGGTCCCGGTCCAGAGCGCGCGCAGCCTGTCCAGCGCCGCCTGTTCGGCATCGGGCACGTCGAAGCCGGGGAACTTCTCGACCACATGCAGATAGGCGAGGCCGAGCGCATCGAAGGCGCGATAGGCCGCGCTGAACAGCGCCTCGGGATCGCTGTCGCCGGCATCGTTGAAGCGCCCGAAGGGCGAGAAGCGCAGGCCGACGCGGTCGGCACCCCAGATCGCGGCGACGGCCTCTGTCACCTCCAACGGCAGGCGAATGCGGTTCTCGATCGAGCCGCCATAGCGGTCGGTCCGCTGGTTGCTGCGATCGGCCAGAAACTGGTCCAGCAGATAGCCGTTCGCGGCATGCACCTCGACACCGTCGAAGCCCGCCCGCAGCGCGTTCCGCGCGGCGACGCGGTAATCCTCGATCAGCCGCGCGATCTCCTCGGTCTCCAAGGCGCGCGGCTCCGAGACATCGACGAAGCCGGCCTGAGCGAAGGTCTGCGCCTGCGCCCGGATGGCCGAGGGGGCGACCGGCGCCTGACCGCCCGGCTGCAGCGAGGTATGGCTGATCCGGCCCACATGCCAAAGCTGCAGCCAGATCCGCCCGCCGGCCGCATGCACCGCATCGGTGATGCGCCGCCAGCCCGCCACCTGCGTCTCGGCATGGATGCCAGGGGTCTGGATGTAGCCCTGCCCCTCCCGGCTGATCTGCGTGGCCTCGGTCAGGATCAGCCCGGCCGAGGCGCGCTGTGCGTAATACACGGCCGCCTTCTCCCAGGGCGTCCCGTCGGCATGGGCGCGATTGCGCGTCAATGGCGCCATCAGCACGCGGTTCGGCAGCACACTGCGACCCAGCGGCAGCGGCGTGAACAGGGTCGGGGTTTCGGGGGTGGTTTCCGTGGAATGCGCCATATCGGGCCTCCTTCGGTGATGGGTCGGCCTGCGACCGGACGGCCGCGCCGAGGTGCCGGAGGAGGTATGGACCCCTCGCAGGCGCACAAGCGGGATGGTGCTATGCAGCATCGCACCTTGACGTCGCGCCGACCGCAAAACGACCCGCGAAGATTGCCATCCGCGACCGATGCCGGCGTCGCGCTGGGCTGCGCGGGTCGCGCATGCTCTGATCGGACGCGACCGGAACGGAGTCCCAGCATGATCCCGCGCCTCAGCACCCATGCCGCCGTCGCACTCGCCGCCGTCGCACTCGCCGCCGTCGCACTCGCCGTCGCCGCGCTTTCCATGACCGCGCCCGCCACCGCGCAGGACGCCCGCGCGACGCCCGAGGCCGCCAGCGGCATCACGCCAAAGCCCGAGGCGACGGCATCGCGCGAGATGATCGCCGCCGCGCACCCCGCCGCGGTCGAGGCCGGCGCCGCGATCCTGGCCGAGGGCGGCACCGCCGCCGATGCCGCGATCGCCGCCCTGCTGGTGCTGAACGTGGTCGAGCCGCAATCGAGCGGCCTTGGCGGCGGGGCCTTCGCGGTGATCCTGGATCCCGAGACGGGCATGGCGACGCTGGACGGGCGCGAGACCGCACCGATGGCCGCGACGCCCGAGCTGTTTCTGGAGGATGGCGCGCCGCTCGCCTTCTGGGATGCCGTCGCCTCGGGCCGCTCGGTCGGCGTGCCGGGCATGGGCCGCTTCCTCGCACGCCTGCACGCCGATCACGGCAGCCTGGACTGGGCGCGCCTGGTGGCGCCAGCCGAGCGTCTGGCGCGCGAGGGCTTCGCCGTCAGTCCGCGCCTCGCAGCCTCGATCGCGGCCTTTGCCGAGCGCCTTGCCGCCGCCGATGCCGCGGCCATGTTCATGCCGGGCGGCACCATGCTGGCCGAGGGCACGCTGTTCCGCCAGCCGCAGCTTGCCGAAACCCTGCAGGCCATCGGGACGGCGGGGCCCGAGGTTCTGTACGCCGAGCCCATCGCTGGCGAGATCGTCGCCGCGGTCGCTGCCCAGCCGCGCCCCGGCGCGATGACGGGCGAGGACATCGCCGCCTATGCCGCGATCCCCAGGGCGCCGGTCTGCATGACCTATCGCGACGCATGGCAGGTCTGCGGGATGGGCCCGCCGTCCTCGGGCGCCACCACTGTCGGCCAGATCCTGGGCCTGGTCGGTGGTTTTCCGATCACCGCCGATCCGACCGCGCGCGCGCATCTCTTCGCCGAGGCATCCCGCCTCGCCTATGCCGACCGCGCGCAGTATCTGGGCGACGCGGACCAGGTCGAGGTGCCGGTGGCGGGCCTGCTCGACCCGCAATACCTCGACAGCCGCCGCGCGCTGATCGACCCCGCCGCGGCGGCCGAAGGGCGGGCCGAGGCCGGGACGCCGCCGATGCGCCGCGGCCTCTGGCGCGCGCCCGATGCAACACCGTCGCGGCCGGGGACGACGCATGTGTCGGTGATCGACGCGACCGGGCTTGCCCTCAGCGTGACCGCCTCGATCGAGCAGGCCTTCGGCTCGGGCCGCATGGCGGCGGGGTTCCTGCTGAACAACGAACTGACCGATTTCTCGTTCCGCCCCACCGGCGATGACGGCGCGCCCGTGGCGAACGCCGTCGGTCCGGGCAAGCGGCCGCGCTCCTCAATGGCGCCGACCATCGTCACCGCGCTGGACGCGCCGCTGACTGCGCGCATCGTGATCGGCTCGCCGGGCGGCTCGCGCATCCCCGAATACGTCGCCGCCGCGCTGATCGAGATGCTGGACCACGGTGCCGGTCCCGCCGCTGCGGCGGCCGCGCCCCATGTCTCTCACCGCAATCGCGACGGCATCGTGCTGGAGGAGGGACCGCAGGCCGCAGCCCTCGCCGACGCGCTTGGCGCCCTAGGCCACGCCGTCGAGACCGGCGCCATGGTCTCGGGCCTGCACATTATCGCCGTCGATCCCGATGGCCGGATCCTGGGTGGCGCCGATCCGCGGCGCGAAGGCACGGCCGCCGGTCAGTAAGCCGGTATCGGCGCTGCGGCGCGCCTTCAGCGTCGCACGACCAGCGTGAACAGGAAGGTCGCAATCCCCAGCGCCACGGCAACCGGGAAACCATAAAGCGCCGTCATCACCGCGGTGACCAAAATCCCTGGTAGTGCCGCGATCACTACGGGGTTGGAGAGCGGCTTCACGAAGCCGCCGGCCGTTTGGACGCGCGCAGCCGAGCGGCCCGCGCCGCCGGCACCCGCCGGACCTCGACGCCCGTGAAGACGTGAAGCGTGTTCAGATCGTGGTCCACCACCGCATGGTCCGACACCCAACCACCCATCACGAGATAGGTGCGCAACAGCGGCGGCATGCGCCGCATCGCCAGCTTCAGGTCGGGCTTCTTCAGCCGCAGCTTCTTGGCGAAGCGGAACACCTTCGGCGCCTTGACCCGCGGCAGCCAGCGCCGCGGCGCCAGGTGCTTCTCCTTCAGCAGGGCGAAGGCGTCGGCATATTGCGCGTCATCGACCCCGCTGAAGGACGAGCAGCCGAACAAGAGCGCGATGCCCTGCCGGTCGACGTGATCGCTCAGCCCCTTCCAGGCGACGCGCAGGATGTTCGGGTCGCGCCATTCGGGATGGATGCAGAACCGCCCCATCTCCAGCATGCGGTCGGGATAGGCCTCCAGCGACGACAATTCGTAATACTTCGCCGCATAGGATCGCCCGATCGAGGCGCCGTTCTCGAATTCCTGCATCCGGAAGGTGCAGACCAGCGTGCCGCTGCGCGCCTCCGCCACCATCATGTGGCGGCATCGGGCGTCGAACTCATCGGCGTCCAGGCCCGCGGCAGGTCCGGTCGTGCCAGTCCCTTCGTTCGCCGCTCGAAAGGTCAGCCATCTGAGCCGCTGGCAACGCGCGACATCCTCGTCGCTCTCGGCCAGGCGGGCCGTGAACTTGCCCAGTCCGAACATAGCCCCTCCACGGGTCCCCGCCCGCTTTTTGCCTTTCGTCAGGACCGGATGCGTATGCACCTGCTCCTTAACGCCTCAACGCGCCTATATAGATCCATACACATGACACGACGATGAAAGACGGGAGGGAGTTTCCACCGATGCGCGATATCGCCAACACCTCAGGCATCACAACCGAGAAGGTGACGAAGAGTGATGCGGAATGGCGCCAACACTTAAGCCCCGAGGCCTATCGGGTGACCCGCCGCAAGGGGACCGAGCGGCCCTTCACGCATGACGATTTCCCGAAGGTGGCCGGGACCTTCAACTGCGTGTGCTGCGGCGCACCACTGTTCGTGGCCGACCACAAATTCGATTCGGGCACCGGCTGGCCCAGCTTCTGGCAGCCGGTCTCGGACACGGCGCTCGACGAGAAGGACGACAACTCCTGGTTCATGCGCAGGACCGAAGTGGTCTGTGCGACCTGCGACGCGCATCTCGGCCATGTCTTTCCCGACGGGCCGCCGCCGACGGGCCTGCGCTACTGCATCAATGGCGTCGCGCTGAGCTTCGAGCGCGGCTGAGCGCGCACCACCCATAAGCACTCCCTGGGGCGGCCATCACGGTTTGGGCGCCCCGGGCGTCGCACCTCGGGCATCAGGCGCTGCGTCAGGCTCGCGCCTCGATCAGCCAGAACCGCCCGCCCAGATGGACCGCCCCGTCGCGCACGAACGGCGCCAGGCGCGGGCGCATCGCCTCGGCATAGGCGGCGACGGCGGCCGGGCGGTCGACCTCAGGCTCCAGCGCGATGCGCCGCCCTACCGGCCCGACCGTGGCGGTCAACGTGATTGCCGCCTCGACCGGATCCTCGGCGATGCCGCGGCCGATGGGCATCGAGACGTCGTGCGGCGTGATCGCGACATCGCCGAAGCCCGCGCCGGTCAGGATGGCGCGAACCGTCGCGTCCTCGGCCCAGGCGAAGGGGCCGCCGATCTCCGCGCCGGTGGGCCACGCGGCCTTGGGTCCGAACACCGTCTCGGCCACCTCGATCGGGATGCCGGCCCAGGGATTGTCCTCGCGCGCGGTATAGGCGCAAAGCACCACGCGCCCGCCCGGCACCAGGCCTGCGCGCAGATTGGCGAAGGCGGGCACCGGATCGGCGAAGAACATGCAGCCGAGGCGCGAGAACAGCGCGTCATGCGACGCCGGCGACAGGGTCTGCGTCGCGGCATCGCCCTCCAGCACCGCGGCCCAGGGCCGGTCGGCCAGGCGCGCCCGCGCCATCGCCGCCAGATCGGGCGAGAGCTCTAGCGCCGTCACAGCCCCGGCAGGCCCGACCGCATCCGCCAGGGCGAGCGTCGTGCAGGCCTGACCGGCACCCAGATCCATCACCCGTTCGCCGGGCCGCGTGGCCAGCACCTTCAGCGCGATGTCCGACAAGGGCGCCAACTGCGCCTCCATCGCCTCGGCATGGGCCGCCCAGCGCGCACCAAGTCTGCCGCCCCAGCCAAGCGCCGCGCCGTCTGCCGATCCCGCGCCGCCCGCTATGCCGATCGCCTCGTTCATCTTCGTTCCCTCCTAGGCCGCGACGCGCTACGCCCGGTCGAGACCGTAATGCGTGATCCCCCATGCCGCCAAACGACCAGACCGCCAACAACGCAGACGCCCCTCCCACGCCGACCGGCGGAGAAGGGCGCATGGCGCGGAAGCTGGCGGCACGGCGGACCTGGATTTTCGATCTCGACAACACGCTGTACCCGCCCGAAGCGGGCATTCTGCCCCAGGTGAACGAGCGCATGACACGCTTCATCATGCGCGAGCTCAGCCTCGACCGCGCCCGGGCCGAGGATCTGCGCGCCCGCTACTGGCGCCGCTACGGCATCACCCTCGAAGGGCTGCGCCGCCACCACGGCATCACGCCCTCGCGCTTCCTGGACGAAGTGCACGACATCGATCTGGAGCGTCTGAGGCCCGACACCGCGCTCGCCCAAGCCCTCGGCCGACTGGCGTCGAGCATGACGGGCCGGACCCGCCGCCTGATCGTCCACACCAACGGCTCACGCGCCCATGCCGCCCGCGTGCTCGACCGTCTTGGCCTCACCGGGGCCTTCGCCGCCGTCTACGCGATCGAGGACAAGAGCCTCCGCCCGAAGCCCGAGCCCGAAGCCTATGACCGCGTGATCGCGGCCGAGGGCCTGGACCCGCGTGACGCGGTGATGCTCGAGGACAGCGTGGCCAACCTCGCCATCCCCCACCAACTCGGCATGGCGACCCTGTGGGTCTCCCAGCGCCGTGACAGGCCACCGCCCCATGTCGACCACGTCGTGGCGACACTGACGCCCTTTCTGGTCTCGATCGCCAGGACGTCAGGAGACGTCGGACAGGGATAGGGGCTCATCGACCTTAAGCCCAGACCGGCAGCCAGAGTGCCGAGAGACGCGATCGCGACGATCAAAGACAGCGGTAGCACGGAGGGGAACATCACGCTGCAAGGCCTGCCCAACCAGCCGCGATGACGGCGTTGCCGCGCTCTCAGCGCCGTCGGCACGAGACCCGAGGGATGCAGCCAGCCCCAGACCGGCCTCGTAATCAGAAGGGGATCGGCGCCATGGCCCACTCCCGTCAGGCCACCGGCGACGCCTCTGGCGGCGGGGGCCGACCGGGTTGGACGACGCGGCTCAGATCTCGACGCTCTCCATCACTGCGGGTGCGATGGTGCGGACCGGTGCCACCGCGCGGGCAAAGACATCCGCCGTCTGCTCCAGCAGCGGAAAGGTCGCGTAGTGGCAGGGGATCACTGCCTTGAAGTCGAAGAACTTTCGGCAGGCCCAGGCCGCGCGCGGGCTGTCCATGGTGAAATGCCCGCCGATCGGCACCAGGGCGTGGGTCGGCCGATGCAATTCGGCCAGCAGCGCCATGTCCGCCATCACGTCGGTGTCGCCCATCGCATACAGCACCACGTCACCGGCCGCGATCATGAAGCCCGCCTCGGCGCCCGTGTAGACCGGCGCGCCATCCGCGCCGCCCGCCGAGGACGAGTGCACCGCATTCACCATGGTCACGCTCGCATCGCCGAGGGTCACCGTGCCGCCCTTGTTGAACCCCGTCCCCTGGACCGAGCCGTCGGCCGTCACCCACGAGATCCAGTCATAGATGCCGACCAGCATCGCCCCGGTCTCGGCCGCGATGGCCTTCGCGTCGCTCGCATGGTCGGCATGGCCGTGGGTCACCAGCACATGGGTCGCGCCGGCGATCGCCTCCGCACGCTTGGCGTCGGGAAAGGACGGGTTGCCCCCCAGCCAGGGGTCGAGCAGCAGAACGGCGCTCGCGGTCTCGATGCGGAAGCTGGCATGGCCAAGCCAGGTGATCTTCATGGGGCTCTGTCTCCGG
>JBCCSW010000116.1:0-10850 GCA_039199465.1 Pseudomonadota bacterium | reverse complement strand
TGGTGCCGGCGGGGCGGCCGGTGCCCGCCCCGCCGGGACACGTTCAGGTGGTCACTGCAGCTCGATGCCGCGCACCTTGCCGACCGTCGCGTTCCAGATCGTCGTGCAGTCGCTGAAGCCGGCGTTGCAGGTCTCGGCCCAACCGGGCAGCACCTTCTCCATGGTCGCGGCGGTCACGGCGGCCTGGTCCTCCGGGCTCGGCTCGACCAGCGTCATCGAGAACGGGTTGTAGTTCTCGCAGCCCTCGCCGCCGGTATTGCAGGCGATCGCCCAGCCGTTGTTCTCGGCCGCCAGATCCCAGAACGACTGCTCGAAGGTGGCGAACTCGGCCTCCAGCTTCGCCTTCTCCTCGTCCGAGAAGCCGTTCCAGGTGTCGAGGTTCATGAAATGCCCGTTCACCGACCACGAGATGCCGAGCGGCAGGAAATGCGTGGTCACCTCCGGCCAGTTGCCGGTGTTGCCCGAGGTCGGCGAGGTGATGGCGCAGTCGACGACGCCGCGCTGCAGCGAGGGATAGACCTCCTTGAAGCTGAGCGTCACCGGCGTGGCGCCCACCGCCTCGAGCAGCGCCGACATCGACGGCGTGTAGGAGCGGACTTTGAGGCCCTCCAGGCTGTCGAGGCCGGTGATCTCGGCGTTGCAATAGAAGACCTGCGGGCCGTAGGGCCAGAGGGTCAGGACCTTGGCGTTGAACTTCTCGGCGACGCGTTCCTCCAGCGCCGGGCGGAAGGCGTCGACGGCCTCCTTCAGCTGCTCCATCGAGGTGGACACGCCGATCAGGTCGATCCCCTCGATGAAGGCGTCGTCGCGCGCGGCCGCGCCGACCGTCGTCTCGACGATGTCGAAGGCGCCGGTGCGCACCATGCGCAGCGTGTCCTGCATGTCGACGCCGACCACGTCGAGCGGGTTGAAGTTGATGGCGAGCGGGATCCCGGTCTTCGCGGCCAGGCCCTCGTAGAACTCGCGCTCCAGCTTGGTGTGGAACTTGTGGGTCGAGACCAGGCCGGTCGCTCGGATCGAGGTCTCGGCCTGGGCGGCACCGGCGATCAGGGCCACGGCGGCCGCCATCAGGGGAAGGTGTTTCATGGCGCGGTCTGTCCTTTTCAGTCTTCTCGGGGGGAGGGGCAGGCGGGGAGAGCAGAGACGTGGCTGTCGGCCGGAACGCGGCGAGACATCGGAGGGGCGGCTGTCTCAGACATCGAAGATGCGCCCCCATCCCCTGATCCGGGCGGGGTCGTCGCCGGCGATCTTCATCGACTTCCAAAGCGCGGTTGAGACCGTGTCGTAGACGGGTATGCCGGTCTCGGCCTCGATCACTTTGGCGGCGCGGGCGCCGCGGAAGTTCGTGCAGAAGACCGAGATCGCGTCGGGTTTCGAGGCGGCCACCGCGCGGCACATCCCGACGATTTGCTCTTCGGCATAAGTGCAGAACGAGTAGTTGCCCGCATCGCCCAAATGCCGGTCGTCGACGACCTCGAAGCCGGCACCTGCATAGGTGGCGTTGATCGCCGATTGGATCTCGTCCAGATACGGCGTCACGAAGGCCACGCGCTTGGCGCCCGTCGCCTCCAGGATCTCGTTGAGCGCCAGGACCGAGGAGCAGGCCCTCGTGCCGGTGCGCTCCTCAATCGCGGCGCACAGGTCATGATCGCTCTGAAAGCCGGTCCAGCCGGCCGAGGTGCCGTTCCAGCAGATCGACTGCACCTTGGCGTGGGACAGCAGCTCGGCCGCGTCCAGCATCGGCTCCAGCACGAACTGGTCGAGGGCGTCCTGGCCGAGCGAGATCTTCAGCACCGTGAAGCGCCCGAAATGCGCTGTCACGTCCGGCAGGTCGGCGAGCATGGCAGCGGTCAGCGGCTCGAGCACCGTGTTGGACGACGGCGTCAGCATACCGAGGCGCGTTTTGGCTTCCGAGGCGGTCATCAGCACTCCTTCGGAAAGGTTAACGGCAAGTCCCGTGCCAGCGTGGCGTCGGCCCGCGATCGATCCAGCGGCCGCCGGAACGGCGCGGCAGCGCGGCACAGGATTTGCAGCCTTGAAGGCAGCAGCGGTGGTGAAATCCCACCGTCTGCCACGGCGCCGGGCGAACGAGGACGACGAGAATGGGCGAAAGCAGCGGCATGCGCGCCAGCCGTCAGTCCCTCCTCGGGCACCACGCAGTGCGCACCTTGCTTAAAGCCGATGCATTTCCTGCATTAACGATAAGCATCGCGGTCCGGCCGGCACGCCTTATGACAGTGTCCGACGCCGCGCGGCACCACCGATGACGCCGCTCGCTCCGGCAAGCCCGGCAGGCATCGGCCTATGAGCGCCAGCATCGTCCGTGCCCGCACCGTCATCACCGGGGTCGAAAGCCGCCACCGCTGGACCCAGATCGACGACGGCGCGGTGCTGGTCGAGGACGGCAAGGTGCGCGCCGTCGGCCCCTATAAGGAAATCGCCGCGGCCCATCCGCATCTGCCGGTGCACGGCACGGGGCGACAGGTCCTGCTGCCGGGGTTCGTCAACGGCCACCACCATGTCGGCCTAACGCCGGTGCAGCTCGGCTCGCCCGATATGCCGCTCGAGCTCTGGTTCATCACGCGCCTCGTCTGCCGAGCCGTCGATCTCTACCTCGACACGCTGTACTCGGCCTTCGAGATGATCGGCTCGGGCGTCACGACCGTGCAGCACATCCATGGCTGGGTGCCGGGCGATCTGAACGCGGTGCTCGCCGGCGCCGGCGAGGTGCTGCGCGCCTACGACGATATCGGCATGCGGGTCAGCTACTCCTTCGCCGTGCGCGACCAGAACCGGCTGGTCTATATGGACGATGCCGCGTTCGTGGCCTCGCTCCCCGAGGATCTGCGCCCACCGATGCAGCGGCACTTCGCGCGCTTCGCCATGGCCCTCGACGACTTCGCGACGATGTTCGAGACGCTGCACGCACAGCATCACAATCACGAGCGCATCGGGATCCAGCTCGCCCCCGCCAACCTCCACTGGTGCTCCGACGCGGCACTTGAGCGGCTGTCGGATCTCTCGGCCCGCTTCGATGCGCCGCTGCATATGCACCTCGTCGAGACGGCGTATCAGAAGGAGTATGCGCGCCGACGCGGCGGTGGCACGGCGCTCGACTACATCGACCGTTTCGGGCTTCTGGGGCCGCGCATGACGCTCGGCCACGGGGACTGGCAGAACCAGTCCGATATCGAGCGGGTGGCCGAGACCGGCACGAATATCTGCCACAACTGCTCCTCGAACTTCCGTCTGCGTTCGGGCGTCGGGCCGCTGAACATTTGGGAAAAGCACGGCGTCAACATCGCGATGGGCATGGACGAGGCCGGCATCAACGACGACCGCGACATGCTGCAGGAGATGCGGATGGTGCTGAACGCCCATCGCACGCCGGGCACCGACGACAGCGTGCCGACGGCGGCGCAGGTGCTGCGCATGGCGACCTCGGGCGGCGCCGCGACCACGGCCTTCCGCGGCCGGATCGGCACCATCGCCGAGGGGATGGGCGCGGACATGGTGCTGATCGACTGGGACCGGCTGGCCTATCCGTTCCTCGACCCCGACTATCCGGTGCTGGACGCGGTGATCCAGCGCGCCAAGACCGACGGCGTCGACATGGTGATGTGCGCGGGCGAGGTGATCTATGCCGACGGCCGCTTCACGCGCATCGACCGCGACGCGGCGCTGGAGCAGCTGCGCCAGGATCTGACGCGCGCGCTGACCGAGGAGGAGGTCGAGCGCCGGGGCCTCGCCAAACAGCTGCTGCCGCATGTCGAGCGCTTCTACGATGCGTATTTCGACCCGGGCGCGCTGCAGCCGTTCTACCGGCCAAGCTCGATGGTCTAGCGGGAGGATCCGAGATGCGTCTGATCGGGGTCGATGTCGGCGGGACGTTCACCGACGTGGTGTTCCACGACACCGAAGATGGCTCGACCAGCATTCACAAGGTGCCGACGACGCCCGACAACCCGGCGCGCGGCGTGATCGATGGCGTGACCGGGCTCTGCGCGCGCTTCGGCATCGCGCCGGATAGCATCCAACACGTCTATCACGGCACGACCACGGCAACGAACGCGATCCTCGAGCATGACGGTGCCGAATGCGGGATGATCACCAACGAGGGCTATCGCGACATCATCCATATCGGCCGCCACCAGCGCCCGCAGCACTTCTCGATCCAGCAAGAGATCCCGTGGCAGGACCGGCCGCTGATCAAGCGGCGTTACCGCAAGACCGTACCGCACCGGATCGCGCCCCCGTCGGGCGACGTGCTGGTCGCCCTTGACGAGGAGGCGGTGCGCCAGGCCGCGCGTGAGCTGAAAGCGGCCGGCATCACCTCGATCGCGGTCTGCTTCCTGTTCTCCTATCTCGACCCCAGCCACGAGGACCGCGCCCGCGCCATCGTGCTGGAGGAGCATCCGGAGGCGTTCGTCACCACCTCCGCGACCGTGTCGCCCCAGTTCCGCGAGTTCGAGCGCTTCACGACGAGCGCGATCAACGCCTTCGTGGGCCCGAAGGTCCGCCGCTACGTCTCGGCGCTGGAGGGGGAACTTGGTGCCTCGGGGCTAAGCGCGGACCTGCACATCATGGCCTCGAACGGCGGGGTGGCGACGGCAGCGATGGTGTCGGAGAAGCCGGTGGTCACGCTGCTGAGCGGTCCGGCGGCGGGCGTGCTGGGCGGTGCCTGGACGGGCGGTCTGTCGGGCCGGCGCTCGCTGATCACCTTCGATGTCGGCGGCACCTCGGCCGATATCGGCATCGTCGTCGATGGCCGCTTCGCCGAGGCGACGCCGCGCGACACCTGGATCGCGGGCTTCCCGCTGATGGTGCCGATGATCGACATCCACACGATCGGCGCGGGCGGCGGCTCGATCGCCCATCGCGACACGGGCGGCGCCTTCCGGGTCGGCCCGCGCTCGGCCGGTGCGCGGCCGGGCCCCGCCGCCTATGGCCATGGCGGGACCGAGCCCACGGTGACCGATGCAAATGTGGTGCTTGGCCGGCTCGACCCCGACAACTTCCTGGGCGGCGGCATGGCGCTGGACGTCGCCGCGGCCGAGCGGGCGGTCGACACCCTGGCGGCGTCCTTCGCGATGGACCGGCTGACCGCGGCCGAGGGGATCGTGACCGTCGTCAACGCCAACATGGCCAACGCCATCCGCTCGCGCACCGTGCAGAAAGGGCTCGACCCGCGCGATTTCGCGCTGGTGGCCTTCGGTGGCGGCGGCCCGCTGCAGGCGGCCGAGGTCGCGGCGATGCTGTCGATCCCCGAGGTGATCGTGCCGCCGCATCCCGGCATCACCTCGGCCATCGGCCTCCTGACCACCGATCTGCAATACGACGCGATCCGCACGGCCTTCATGGTCTCGGGCCGGATCGACCACGCCCTGATCGAAGCGCGCTTCGCCGAGATGGAGGCCGATCTGCTCGCCCAGTACGAGGCCGACGGCGTCGACGCGGCCCGCATCGGCTTCAAGCGCACCGCCGATATCCGCTATGTCGGCCAGGGCTACGAACTGCGCATCGCCGTGCCCGAGGGGTCGTTCGACGACGCCGCGGAAGCCGCTCTGTTCGCCGCGTTCGAGCAGCGTCACGAGGCGGAGTACGGCCGCTCCTTCCCCTACAGCGCGAAGGAGATCGTGAACATTCGCGTCACCGGCATCGGCGAGACGCAGAAGATCGTGCCCGAGCCCCCTAGCGACGGCGGTGCGCTCGACGCGGCGCGGGTTGCGACGCGCCCCTCAGCCTTCCGCATCGGCACGGTGCTGGAGACGGTGGAGACCGCCTTCTATCGCCGCGACGCCCTGCCGATCGAGCAGGAAATCGCGGGGCCCGCCGTGATCCTGCAGCAGGACTCCACCACCGTCGTGCGCCCAGGCGACCGGTTCCGCGTGGACCGCGCCGGCAACATCCTGATCTCGATCGCCGTCTGAGGAGGGACACGATGCTGAAAGCCGAAATCGACCCGGTCACGGCGAGCGTCATCCAGGGCGCGCTGAGGAACATCGCCATCGAGATGGGCTACAAGCTCATGCGGATGTCCTATTCCTCGATCATCCGCGAGAGCGAGGATTTCGGCACCGCGCTGACCGATGACGACGGCAACCAGCTGGCCGAGTCGGTGCAGTCCACGCCGCTGCAGTCGGGCCCGATTCCCGGCTATGTGCGCAACGTCATCGAGGTGTTCGCGCGCCGCGGCGACGTGTTCCGGCCCGGCGACGTGATCATGCATAACGATCCCTATGGCGGCGCCAGCCACGGGCCCGACATCGCGCTGATCGTGCCCGTGTTCCACGGCGGCGCGCTGGTCGGCTTCGCCGGCACCACGGCGCATCACCTGGATGTCGGCGCGCTCAGCCCCGGCTCATGCGGGATCGTCGACGCGCTCGACGTCTATGCCGAGGGGCTGCAGTTCAAGGCGATCAAGGTCTATGACGGCGGCACCCGCAACGAGGCGGTCTGGCAGATCCTGCGCGACAACGTCCGCGCCCCCGGCATGGTCGTCGGCGATATGGAGGCGCAGGTCGCCGCCTGCCGGATCGGGGCCGAACGGTTCGAGGATCTGATCACGCGCTACGGCATCGACACGGTTCGCGCGGCCAGCCGATCGCTGATGGACTATTCCGAACGCCTGATGCGCGAGGCGATCCGCGCGGTGCCCGACGGCGTCTACAGGGCGGTCACGCAAATCGATGGGTTCCTGGACGATCCGGCGCGACGAGACCTGCCGCTCGCGGTCAGCATCACCATCGACGGCGACCGCATGGTGGTCGACCTGACCGGGACGGCCGATCAGGTCGACGACCGCCCGATCAACATGCCGCTTGTCGGCACCGTCGACATCGCGATCTGGCTGACCGTCCGCTCGGTCCTGCTCGACAGCGATCTCTATGGCGAGATCCCGCAGAACTCGGGCCTGACCCGGCCGATCGAGATCGTGGCGCCGCGCGGTTGCCTCGCCAATCCGATCTTCCCGGCGCCCGTCATCGCCCGCTTCACGCCGGGCAACCAGCTGGCCGACACGGTCATGAAGGCGCTGGCCGAGGCCGTGCCGGAAAAGGTCTCGGCCGGCATCGGCAACCTGAAGGTCATCGCCTTCTCGGGCCTGCGCGAGGAAACGCACTGGGTGCATATGGAGATCTTCGAGGGGTCCTATGGCGGGCGCTTCGCCAAGGACGGCATGGACGCGGTCGACACGCTCTATGCCAACACGCGCAACAACCCGATCGAGGATATCGAGAGCCATCTGCCGATGCGGGTGATGCGCTACGAGCTGCGCGAGGACAGCTGTGGGGCGGGCCGCACGCGCGGCGGCGTGGGCGCGCTCAGGGCCTTTCAGTTCCTGGAACCCGGCGGCTTCTCGGTCGAGGGCGAGGGCCACAAGTTCGCGCCCTGGGGCTTCAAGGGCGGCGTCGACGGCAAGCCGGCTGAGCTTCACCTGATCCGCGCCGACGGCGAGAGCGAGGCGCTGCCCTCGAAAGTGCCCTATCGTGCCGCGGCGAAGGGCGACACCTTCTTCGCCGTTGGCCCCTCTGCCGGCGGCTATGGCCCGGCCCACGAGCGTGCGCCCGCCGCGGTGCTGGAGGACGTGCTGGACGGCATCGTCTCGGTCGAGAGCGCCGAGCGCGACTACGGCGTCGTCATCCACGATGGCGCGGTGGACAAGGCCGCGACCGCGGCGCGGCGGGGAGGCTGAGCCATGGAGCGCAAATTCGTCGTCGCCAGCGCGCAAATGGGTCCTATCGCCAGGGACGAGCCGCGCCAGTCCTGCGTCGCGCGCATGGTCGAGATGCTGCGCGAGGCGCATGGCCGCGGCGCCAAGCTCGTCGTGTTCCCCGAGCTGGCGCTCACCACCTTCTTTCCCCGCTGGGTGATCGAGGACGAGGCCGAACTCGCCGCCTATTACGAGGGCCCGCTGCCGGGCCCTGCGACGCGCCCGCTGTTCGAGACGGCCGCCGATCTCGGCGTCGGGTTCTATCTTGGCTATGCCGAAAGCGTGGTGGAGGACGGGCGCGAGCGCCGTTTCAACACCTCCGTCCTCGTCGGCCCGGATGGGTCGATCATCGGCAAGTACCGCAAGGTGCATCTGCCGGGACACGACACCCCCCAGCCGGGCCGCGCCTTCCAGCATCTGGAGAAGCTGTATTTCGAGACGGGGAACCTGGGCTTCCCGGTGTTTCCCAGCTTCGCCGGTCACGTCGGCATGCTGATCTGCAACGACCGCCGCTGGCCCGAGGCCTATCGCGTCATGGGGCTGCAGTCGGTCGATCTGGTCGTGCTGGGCTACAACACGCCGATCGACCATAGCGGCGACAGCGCGATGGACGGCCTGACCGCATTCCACAACCATCTCTCGATGCAGGCCGGCGCCTACCAGAACGCCACCTGGGTCGTCGGCACGGCGAAATGCGGCTGCGAGGAAGGCTCGATGATGGTCGGCCAAAGCGTGATCATCGCACCCTCGGGCGAGATCGTCGCCATGGCCCGCACGGTCGAGGACGAGGTCATCAGCGCGACGGTCGATCTCGACATGGGCCAGCGCTACCGCGAGACGATCTTCGACTTCGCGCGTCACCGCGAACCATCGGCCTATGGGCTGATCGTCGAGCGCAAGGGCGCGGGCGAACCGCTGCCGAGCTGATCCCGCTGAGAGAGGCGCCGGGTCTGCGCTGGCGCCGAAAGCGACAGGGTGCGCCACGAGTGAACGATTGTTGGGCAAGGCGTCGGCGATGCGGGCGATCCGTCCCTGGTATTCCATGGGGAAACACCAGCGAGCGACTGGCACAGTAGTTGCAGTGATATCCGCAAGGAATGATCGATTGGGCGCATGAGCACGGACAGCCAGATCGAATTGATCGCCGTCACGCGGCGCTTCGGCGACGTCGTCGCGGTCGACAGGATCTCGAAGAAGATACCCGGGGGCAGCTACTGCTGCCTGCTGGGTCCGTCGGGCTGCGGCAAGTCCACGACCCTGCGCATGATCGCGGGGCACGAGACCGTCAGCGACGGCGACATACTGCTTGGATCGGAGAACATCACCGACCTGCCGCCCGCCAAGCGCGGCACCGCGATGATGTTCCAGTCCTATGCGCTGTTCCCGCATTTGAGCGCGCTCGACAACGTTGCCTTCAGCCAGAAGATGCGGGGCATCGACAAGGCCGCGCGCCAGGCCGAGGCGCGCGAGATGCTGGCCCTGGTCGACATGGCGGCGCAGGCCGACCGGCTCCCATCGCAGCTTTCGGGCGGCCAGCAGCAGCGTGTGGCGCTGGCGCGGGCGCTGATCACCCGTCCCCGGGCGTTGCTGCTGGACGAGCCGCTATCGGCGCTGGACCCGTTTCTGCGCATCCGCATGCGCGCCGAGTTGAAGCGCCTGCAGGGCGAGCTTGGCATCACCTTCATCCACGTCACCCATAGTCAGGACGAGGCGCTGGCGCTGGCCGATCTGGTCATCGTCATGAACGGCGGTCGGATCGAGCAGGCGGGCCCGGCGCGTGGCGTGTTCGACGCACCGCGCACGGAGTTCGTGGCCCGCTTCATCGGCGGTCACAACGTCTTGGACCACGGCGCCGAGCGCATCGCGATCCGATCGGACCGGATGGCGCTGACGTCTGGCGCGGCGGATGCCGCAGGGCTCGCCGCGACGGTGACCGGCGTCGAGTATCTGGGCGCCTCGGTCAACGTAGCGCTCCGCACCGAGCGGGCCGAGGCGCTGACCGCCACGCTCTCCGATACTGCCTTCTTCGACGCACCGCTGCACCCCGGCGACGCCGTGAGGGTCGGCTGGCGGCCGGAGGATGCGCATCGCCTCGCCGCGTGAGGCGATGACCGTTTCCACCCAACCCCCGGGACTAGGGAGACACCCATGACGACAGGGACCAAGACCACCACCGCCACCGCCAAGCTCAAGGGCGGCGTCAGCCGTCGCAGCGTCCTGAAGGGCGGCGCGACGGTCGCCGCAGGCATCGCCGGCTCGACCATCGGCGCGCCGACGATCTGGGCGCAGAACATCAAGGACGTGACGCTGCGCCAGTTCGGCACCGGCGTGTCCAACCTCAACGAGGTTGCCGCAAAGGTGAAGGAGGATCTCGGCTTCACGCTGGAGATGACGGCACTCGACAGCGACAGCGTCACCCAGCGCGCCGCGACCCAGCCGAAGAGCTTCGACATCGCCGATCTGGAGTACTGGATCTGCAAGAAGGTCTGGGGCGCGGGCAACCTGCAGGCGATGGATACCTCGAAGATCGCCAACTACGACAAGATCGTCGGCATCTTCCGCGATGGCAAACTGACGCCCGAAAGCACCATCGCCCAGGGCACCGCGCCGCACACCGTGGGCTTTGTCGACGGGCCGAACGGCAAGTCCTTCGCGGATACCGAGACGGGCTGGATGACGCTGATCCCGACGATCTACAACGCCGACACGCTCGGCATCCGGCCTGACTTGATCAACCGGCCGATCGATACCTGGGCCGAGCTTCTGAACCCCGAGTTCCAGGGCAAGGCCTCGATCCTCGACATCTCCTCGATCGGGATCATGGATGCCGCGATGGTCTGCGAGGCCATGGGCGAGATCACCTATGGCGACAAGGGCAACATGACCCGCGAGGAGATCGACAAGACCATGGCCATCCTGACGGAGGCCAAGCAGGCGGGGCAGTTCCGCGCCTTCTGGAAGACCTTCGACGAGAGCGTGAACCTGATGGCCTCGGGCGAGGTGGTCATCCAGTCGATGTGGTCGCCTGCCATCACGGCGGTCCGCTCGAAAGGGATCCCGTGCGTGTACCAGCCGCTGGAAGAGGGATACCGCTCGTGGGGCGGCGGCCTGGGTTTGTCGGCAAACCTGAGCGGTCTGG
>JBCCSW010000115.1:0-10865 GCA_039199465.1 Pseudomonadota bacterium | reverse complement strand
TACCGACAAGATTCTCGATACCGGTGAGTACGTCGCCCTCTGCGTCGCCCGACATCGCCGTGCCATAACGGAGAGAGACGGACACGCCCGCAGCCGAAAACTCGTAGGATGCTGTATCACGCCCTGGATCCCGGCGCAGCCGATCCCGCTGGCCATGGGTCCGCTCGCCTTCGCCATGCCGATCGATGTCTGGAAGCTGGTCGAAGGCGTCGCCTTCAACACCGCCAACACCAGCTATGATCGTGGTGTGGCGGAGATCTTCGCCAAGCATAGGGTGGCCGTCGACGAGACGCCGTTCGAGATGGGCGAGGTCAGTTTCCACCATAACCTGAGTTTCCATACCGCGGCGGCCAACCGGACGACCCGATCGCGTGTGGTGCTGGCCAACACCTTCTTCGCTGATGGGGCGCGGCTGGTGGACAACCCCACCATGGTCTCGGGCGACTGGCAGAAATTCATGCCTGGCGCCGAGCCGGGCGGGCTCGCGGCCTCTGAGCTCAACCCCGTCTGCTGGCCGCCGGAGGCGCCGCTTCGTGGCTGACACCTTCGAGCGCAGCCTCGCGCACTGGTCCGAGGACAAGCGGCGGGGGATGGAGGACTTCTACGCCCTCGCCACCGACGACTATCGCCACCTTGCCAAGGCGCTGGACTGGCAGGCCTGGCTGGAGGCGCGACAGGCCGTGACGGGGGACCGGGCACTCCGCCTTCTCGACGTGGCCTGCGGTTCGGGCAAGTTCCCGACGGCGCTGTCGACGCATGCCGGCCTCGCTGAGGCAGCGATCCAGCCGGTTGACTATGCGCTGCTCGACCCCTCGCCGTTTTCCTTGGCCGAGGCGCGGCGAGCGCTGACGCCCCCCTTCGTGGCGGGTCGCGCCTTCGAGACGACGTTGCAGGGCTTCGACCTGCCGGATGGACCTTATGATGTCGTCTGGGCGACGCATGCGCTCTATGCCATCCCAGAGGCCGAACTCCGCGCGGCGCTGGAGCGGTTTCTCGCGGCGGTCGGGGGGCGCGGGTTCATCGCGCATGCCTGCGCCGATGCCCACTACATTCGCTTCTATCGCCTGTTCCTCGATGCCTTTCGCGATGGTCGGGGAGAGCCCTATCGCACCGCCGAGCAGATCGCCGACTGCCTCGCCGGGCTCGGTGCGTCGGTCGAGATGCGCGAGATCGTCTATCAGAGCACGGCGCCCGAGGCGGCACGCGGCGCGGTCGAGGGTTTCCTGCAGCGCTGTGTCTTCGACGACGGCGTGTCGCTCGACGACATGCTCGCCCACCCGCTGACCGGTCGCTACCTCGCCGATTGCTGCGATGCCGAGGCCTGGCGCTTCCCCCAGCGCGTCGCCCTGATCTTCGTCACGCCCTGAGCCGCGTCGCAGCCGCTGACCCGAAAGGTCTTCCTATGAAGCATGCAGCCGCGATCCAGAGCGGATGGACCGATTGTCTGACCCGCGGCGAACGCCCGGACGGGGCCCGCCTGCGCGAGCATCTGCTGGCGGTGCACGGCGTCCATACCGGTTTCACCGAAAGCTGCGCGACGGGCTGCCGTGATCCCGAGGGTTTCAACAGCTACGAATGGCTGGCCGATGCGGTGCCGAGCGATGCCCGGGCGGTGCTGGACATGGCCTGCGGCAGCGGCGTGCTGCTGCAGGTTTGCCGCCGGCGGCTGGGACCCGAGGTCGCCCTGACCGGTGTCGATATGAGCCCCGACGAGGTCGCGCTTGCCCGCGAGCGACTGTCGGCGGACGCCGTCGAACTGCACCAGGCGCTGGCGCAATCGATGACCCCGATGGCCGACGCGTCGGTCGATGCTGTCCTCTGCCACTGGGCGTTGACCCTGATGGATCCGGTCGCCCCGGCATTGGCCGAGGTGGCCCGGGTCCTGTGCCCGGGCGGTTGCTTCGCGGCCATCGTCGACGGCCCGACCGAGATCGCACCCGGGTACGGTGCGGTCGACGCGCTGATCTTCGAGGCGGTGCAGCAGGCCTATCCGCGCTACGGCGACATCGACCTCGGCGATCCGCGGGTCCGCGATGCGACGGCGCTGACGACACTCTGCGCCGAGATGTTTCCGGGCGCCGAGATCCGCGTGGAGAGCCGGGTGATGAGCGTCGCGGGCACCGCAACCGCCGTCGCGGCCGAGGCAGTCGGGTTCTTCTACGCGGCCTTCGTCCTGTCGCCGAGCGCGCGCGCCGCGATGCTGAACGACCTGTCCCGGCTGCTCGAAGCCCAGGCCGGCGGTGGCGCCTGCCGCTTCAATATGCCCGTCAACCGTCTCTCCGTGCGCCTGCCTCGCTGACGACGCCCGGAGCCGAGATCCGCAACAATGGCGGGCGCGGCAGGTTCGAGGACGATGGCGCTGTGGCAGACATGAGGCGGATTGCTCCGCCGACCCTCCCTTAATTGCGGCACGATGAGCTGCGCGGACCATTGGACCTGCCGTGGCACATCGCATCCCGGTGCAACCGCTGGGCAGGCTCATACTGCGCCCGGATCGAGAAAGCTCTCGTCGCTGGTACACGCCCGATGGGTGCTCATGACGGATCAGGCGACGTCGAAATCGAAGGTGAAGGTCTCGACAACGGTGCCGCCGCCGTCTCGCTCGCTGAACAGGGTGACGTCGATCGCGTGCGTTCCCTCACCGAAGACCGTGCCGCCATGGAAGTCGTTGGCATCATTGCCGAACAGGGCGTAGGGCGCCACGTTCTCGATGCGCATCTCGTCGCCATAGGCCAGCGCCATGGAGGCGAAGGCCGGCGCGTCGTCGGTCGGTGCGAAGGCGATCGTGACCGGCCCTGCTTCGGCCAACAGCGCCGCATCGATGACGCCGCCGTCGCTCACCTCAGTGACCATGCTGTCGCTCGTGCTGTCTGTCGTCCATATCGTGGCCTCAAGGACCGGCGCCTCGACCGTGAATGCCAGCGTCTCGGTTCCGAGGCTCAGCCCGGTGCCGTCCTTGCCGGCGAAGGCCTCGTAGGTGAGCGTGTAGCTGCCCGGGCCGAGCACCGTGCCGCCGGACAGCGCGCCGTCCCGGTCGCCGAACAGCGCATAGGGCTCCACATTCTCCAGTCTGCCGCCGACGCCCTCGATCGAGAGGTACAGGCTTCCGGTGAACGGGCCATCGGTCGTGGCGGCGATGCTGACCAGGCGGTCGCCGACATCTTCGGCCAGAAGGCTGTCGCCGTCCTCCAGCACCGCCAGCGCGGCCTGCTCGCCCACGACCGCATGGACCGCGAAGGAGAGAGTGGGCATTGGCGCGTCCTCGACCTCCAGCGTCAGGCGCCCGCTTGCGCGTCCGCTCCCGGCGGTAGTCGCCTCGGACAGCGTGAACGCGACGCTCTCGGTGCCGGAGAAGCCGTCGTCAGGGGTGTAGATGAGCGTGCTGCCGTTCGCCGCGATCTCGATGCGGCCGTTGGCGGGCTGGTCGACGCCGTCGAACACCACGGCCTCGCCTTCGGGATCGAGGCCCAGGGTTTCTGCCGCGACCGTGACGCTGCGCGCCGCGCTGTCGGCCGCGAGGCGCAGCACATGGTCCGAGGCGGTAGGCGGCAGATCCGGGATCTCCTCCGCAATCTCGAAGGTGATAGTCCGCTCGCCAAGCACGATGCCGCCAGCGCGGTCGTCGCTGTAGGCAATGACCGTCAGCGTGTGCGATCCGACCTCCAGCGTCCCGCCGGCCATGTCGCCCCGCACGTCGCCGAACAGGGCGTAGGGCACAACGCTCTCGATCTTTGTGGCGCCGTCCTGCAGGGCGAAGGAGATGCTCTCGACATCCTCGCTGTCCGCGGTGGCGGTGATGGTCAAGGCACTCAGATCACCGGCCGGCAGGGTCACGACGGTGCCGTCGGCCATGGCGGTGATCCGGGTGTCCGTCGCGGCATCGATGAGCGCGAGCGCGATCGCCACTGGTTCGGGCTGCGCGACCTCGACCGCGATGGTGCCAATGTCGGCGCCGCCGGCGCCGTCGTCGATGGTGTAGGTGACCGTGCTGCGGCCGGCAAAGCCGTCGTCCGCGCGGATGCGGACCTCGCCATCGACAATCCGTGCCCTCACCCCGTCGCCGGCATCGACGGCGCTGATGATGAGCGGGTCGCCATCGGCATCGGTGTCGTTGGCCAGCACGTCCAGGGTCGCGCTTGCGCCATGGGCCAGCGAGAGCGTGTCGTCGGCCGCCGACGGTGCGGTGTTTGGCGCGGGCGGGCTGACCGGATCGTCGTACTGGATCGCTGCCAGGTCGATGCGCGATCCCGGCCGCTGATCGACATTGACGATCACACCGCCGGTCAAGGCGTCGTTCCTGGTCTCCTGCGGCTTGGCGAAGTCCCAGCCGTGGAACATCTCGGCGACGAATTTGATATGCGTCTCGCCGGTCTCGAGATCGCGGAAGATGGCCGTGTCGGGCGAGGCCTCCAGCATCTCCATCGAGCTCACCTCGCGGATATCGGTGATCTCGCGCGTGTTGGGGTTCTTGAGATAGAAATACGCGTCCTCGCGCAGGCCGTTCAGCGTGAAGATGACCGAGCCGCCCTGGGGCACGTCCGACATCCAGAAATGGAACTGCGGCGGGTCACCCCGCAACGTCATCTCATAGCTATAGCCGTCGACGATCGCGGTCTGGCGATGGTTGATCGCGGTCCCGACCCTGAGGTTGTCGAGCACGATGCCATCGCTGCGCTCGACGTCGATCTCGAAGCCCGAGACGTCGTAGGGGGTGTTTCGCTTGTAGTCGCCGTCTTCATTGACGACGCGGACATTCATCAGACCGATGAAATCGACATCGGTGAACGGGCTTGCGACGGCGCCCCATTCCTCGAAGATCAGGGCGTTCTCCGAGCGATTGAAGCCATAGGCTGCGTCTTTGCGGTTCGGCTCGTCGGTCAGGATCGCACCGCCCTCGATGCCTGTCAGACTGCCATCGAGATCAACCAGCATCTCCGCGGCCTGCTGGTTCTCGGCGGTGTTCACGCCAAGGTCGAGGCGCTGAGACCGGGCCATCGTCTCCTCCGGCCCCCAGGTCAGACCCTCGACGTAGTGCAGCGTGGATTTATGCACCGCGTTGGTGCGGTCGATGGCAAAGTCAGCCTCGTCATAGAAGCCGTCGAAATGGACGTCTTCGATCCCGCCCGGCCCGTCATAGAGCCGGTGGCCAGAGAAGTTGTTGCTGCCGAAGGGCAGCGATCGGCCCTCGGCCAATTCCGCCGCCGTTATGGGCGTGCCGATATTGCCCTGGCTGCGCCCGACGATCAGCGCGTCCTCGATCCCCTGGTTCAGCCGGAAGCGCGTACCCTCGCCGACCTCGGCCATCTTCACGTCGGTGAAGACCCCCTCGACGCCGCGGACATAGAGACCGCGCCCGTCGATCTTGTAGGCAGTGAAGTCGTCGACCGTCCACGGCGCGACCCGTTGCGCCTGCACGTCGTCGCCGCTGGGGTTGATGTCCTGCACCAGGTCGGCGTGGTTCAGGAAGAAGGCCCGATTGGAGCTATGCGCGACGTTGTCGACCATCTCGGTCGGGCCGTTTCGGCTGGCGTTGTCGGCGAGGCTGTCGACACTGCGCGAGGGCCGCTGGACGACACCGCGCAGGTCGAAGAAAAAGCCGGTATCCTCCGACCCCGCGGCGTGGTTGCCGCTGACGATGTTGTCGCCGTTTTCCAGCCAGAACGACGATACCTCGTCCTGATTGCCGCCGGGCGATCCGTTGAAGAGGCCAGGTTTGCGTTGACCGAAGGCGAGGTTGTCTAAGATCCGGTTCCCGATCTCCGAGCCGTCCTCGAGGAAGACCCCGTGGCCGACCGTCTCGACGATGACGTTGTCTCGAACCAGCGCGTTCTCGGCGCCATGGATCGTGATGCCGTTGTTGAAGCTGTGGTGGAACGATGAGTTGAGGATGTACTGGCCGCCGTCGGACTTGACGTTTCCGGTCGAGACATCCTCGCTCAGATGCCAGTGCGTCGGGTACCGCCCCAGGATGCCGGCCTGCCCCATATAGGCGAACTCGGCGCCCGAGATGTACATCTCGCCGCCATGCATCACCATCGTGTGGCCGCCATACTGGTCCAGCTGTTGGTTGTGGGCGCGCCCCTCGTCGTAGTCGATGTCGCCCTGGATCGTGACGTCGCGCGAGAGCAGCGCCACCTCGGCCCGCATGTCGATCGCCCGTGCGCCGCCGTCATAGAACTCGATCTCACCGTAATGCATGTACGCGGCGGGCCGATCGAGCGTGACGGTCAGACCGTCCGCCGACACCGCGGTGATGGTGAATTCCTCGGCCTGATCCAGGTCGAAATCGGTCGAGGCGACCGCGATCCGGTCGCCGACCTCCCACCCGGTTTCCTCGGTCAACCTCATCGTGTTCTGACCGGCGGCCAGGGTGGCGTCGAGCTGCGTCCAGCTCTCTTTGGCCGCGTCGTCGACATGGATCTCGATCGATGCGCCCTTCCCCATGGCCATCAGGAACGCGTTGTTGTTGGTGATCTCGAAGTGGTCGTTTCGACCGTTCGCGTCGGTATCCGGGCAATTGCAGGTGGCCCCGCCGGTCACCGGGCAGCCGCCGCTGTCCTCGCTGCCATCCGGATAGTCGCGGAGATCGACGTCGTTGCTGTTGTCCTTGCCTGCCAGGGTCAGCGTGAAATCGCTGGCATAGGGATCGTCCGGCGCACCGACCCTGAAGGTGCCGTCACCGGCGACAACGGCCCAGTCGGTCGTCAGGGCATGGGCCGCGCCGTCGTCCGCCACCTCGAAGCTGCCGTAGACCACCAGCCCCTGGATCGTCACCGGGTCGGTCGTATCGAAGATCAGGTTGATGTCGCTGTCGACGACGATGACTTCATCGCCGCCCGGCCGGGAGCCGTCGGCCATACGGAAGTCGGACCAGAAGACGTCACGCATTGCGAACTCCTTCTATGAATATTTTGTGGTGCGTGCTGTTATGAATACACAGTTTTACTTTTTTTCTTGCACGTTTACTTGCTTTCGTATTTTGAAATGCCGGCATGTTTTGAGGATTTCAACAAAAAGCGGACGGCTGACGCCTTTTTATGAACGAAATCAACCAAGGATATGCATCATCGCGGTAATGCCTATTTCTGATTGAGCACTTGAGCCTGACGAAGTCCGATCTGCGTGCGCGCTGGTCCCAAGAAAGCCGGCCAGGATTGTGCGCGGTGCCATGGTGCCAAAGTCTCCATCGCGCCGTGGCGCGCGCCACGCACATCCTTGGCTGGCAGAGGGCGTAGACCTCGGCCAGCCTGATCAGTCGTGGCTTGTGGCCGGCGATGGTCGCCGCGAGCGTTCTCACGGTCTTCCCTACGGATGTCGTTTGAGCCGTGAGGACCCAATGATGCGGACCGGCTTGAAGTTCTCTCCCCGTGAGCGGGGGATCAGCGTTTACAACTGACGCCCCCACTTGGTGAGCCGCAGCGAGCGCCTGCCCGTCCTGTTGTCTGGATGGGCGGGTGTTCGCGCACCGAGCCCCTGGTGGGATCGGCGGTGGCTGTCGAAGCGTATCCAGTCGCCGAGCGCTCGGCTGGTACGGGCGAGGCGTGCGATGCGTGGGCGATGTGTGCACGTCTACGTCGGCGATCGGATCTTCTGCCCTCTCATCATGCCCTACGGATCTGTTTGGAGTTTGAGCCGCTCTCCAGGGGCGAAATTGGCACCTGAGATGCACGCCACAATCTTCTCTCGCAGTTTCCTACCGGAGCCTGACGTGAAGACGGCGCTGTCCAGGGTCGCGGCGGGCCTCACCTCCGAGGCTCCGCGACCGGACCGAACTGCTCGCCGGTGACGAGGTGCTGGCCGCCGCCATCCTTGACCGGCTGTCGCACCGTTCGAATGTCCTACAATCCCAGAGCCGTTTCTACCGGCTCAGGGACCTCGCGGGCATCCTGAAGAAGGAAAGCGCCTGAGCCCGACCCACGCAGGCCGGGCCGCGTTCCGATACATGGGGTTTCCACGCGGCCCGGCCTGCCCAGCGCCCTGCGACAGACGTCAGCACCCAGACCCACCAGGATCAGCTTTGCGCGACATCAGCCGCAAGACTGGATGTCGCCTAGACCCGCAAATCCGAATGTCGCTTGACACCTGTAGAGCCTGATCGGGCGCCCGACGCTGTCCGTGACGGCGTGCAGCTCGGTGTTGATGTCGCCTTCCTGCGGCCGATGAGGCGTCACGCGCCCGTGTGCTCGAACCAAGGGCGCATTCTGGCGCATCCCCTTTTTCACACACAGGCTGGTCGCCGTGCGGTGGTTCTATTGAGAGGTCGCGTCGATCATTGCCGTAGTCTCCTCGCCACCTCACCTCCGCGGCGGCCAGTCCCGCCAGGATGCGGGCGAACGCGCCCTTTTCGCTACAGCGCTACCATCGGTTGTGGAGCGTCTTGTACGGCCCGTATTCCTTGGGCGCGTCGTACCAGCGAAGGCCATTGCGATTGAGGAAGATGATGCCGGACAGCATGCATCGGTTATCGACGCGGGATCTGCCGTGGGACCTTGGGGAAAAGGGCTTCAGATGCGCCATCTTCGTGTCCGTCAGCCAGAAGAGCCTGCTGATGTCACCGGTCGCTTCTCTCGCAGTCTTCGCCTATTCAATGGAGCGAGTGGCCAGAAGACGTGGTATCAAGCGCGGTGTTCGCGATGAATAGGCGTCCCATCCGTCGCCGAATTGCTCCCTCATCATCCGTTCCTCGGCGTCGATACGACGGACATAGAGCAGCGTAAAGGCGGCAAGTCCTGCAGGGCCGGCGATCCAGTTGGCGAGGACAAGCGCCTGCGCCGCCGTGATCAGGAACAGCGCCGTGTACATCGGGTGGCGCATCGTCGCATAGATCCCGCTGGTGACGAGGCGGTGGTCCTCGCGCAGCTCCAAATGCGCCGACCATTCCCTGCCGAGATCGGCATGAGAGCGCCAGAAGAGATAAGACCCGCCAAGACCGATCGCGACGCCCAGCGAAACTTGTCCCGAAACCGCTTGATAAGCCGCGAGATCGAGCAGAGGCGTGGCCAATGCGACCAGCGGCAGCAGCACCATGCCCGCAAAGACCGTCGTGGTCAGAACGCGCTCGCGCCGCCGGTCCTTCTCAAGAACAACGGTCTTTTGGGCGCCCTTCGTCAGCACTAGCCTGATCGAGTACCAGCAGGCCATGAGGATCAGCAGCGGCAGCACGGCATAGGGTGCCTCGCGCCAGAACGCCGCCGCGCCGGTCATGATCATGATGCCATAGGGCAGCAATGCGCTCAGCATCGGAGCGGACCCCTCGCGATTTCATGCTGCCTTACGGACCGACAGCCATCTCGATCCGCGGGTTGCATAGACATCGGGGTCAGGCAGCGAGATACAAGACCACGAGGTCACGACGATGCCGTCTCGAAGACCCGGGCCAGCCCTTCCTTGCTACTGGCCTGCAGGGCCAACCAACGGTCGTCTCGACAATGCGAGCGTCGGGACAGGGTCGGTTGGGCACGGGTTCGGAGAGCGAGGCGGTGAAGCGGGAGCGGCTTGGTCGGGGTCGCTCGAACGACCGCGCGTCCCGCGCCGGCTGGAGGCCTATAAAAGCCCTGAGGGCCTTTGGACGACTCGGCCACGCTTCTTTCGGCTCACCGGAAGGAAAAGGGAGGTCGTTGGGCCGTCGGCGCCGCCAGGTTTGTCGCGAGGAGCACTGAGGAAGGAAGCGCTGCAGACGTAGGGTCAACATCAGGCTCGTCCCCGTCGTGGATGATCGTTCAGCCCTTTCGTGCTCCCGATGCACTCACATCGTAGGGATTGTGATCATGGGCGCTGAAACAACAGTGCTATCAAATGATGGTGGCAGCGGCGGTTGAGGAAGCCGAAGACAATGACGATCGGAAAGCAGATCCGTTCTTGGCCCATGATCGCGGTGGGCCTGACGCTCGTCTTGGTTGGGTGTACTGAACCCACCCGCTACATGCCGGCAGTCGAGCGCGACGGCTATGTCGACCAAGCCGTGGAGGAGAACCGCTTCCGCGTGAGCTTTGCCGGAAACACGCGGACATCGCGTGACACGGTCGAGACCTATCTCCTGTACCGCGCCGCGGAGGTCACGCTGGCGGCGGGCAAAGACTGGTTCAAGGTGGCCGGTCAGGATACCGAGGCGGAAACGCGCTTCCGCTCCTTCTCGACCGGTTTCGGTCGCGGTGGCTTCGGGCCGTTCTTTTTCCGCTCCGGCTTCCGGCTTGGCTTCTTGGGTGGCGTCGGCGGGACGACGACGAGCCGCCCGATCACCCGGTACGAGGCCTTCGCGAATATCCTCGTCTTCGAGGGTGAGAAGCCAGCCGACGACCCTGCCGCCTACGACGCCCGATCGGTCATCGAAACCCTGGAGCCTCAGATCATCCGCCCCGAAGTCATCGTTAACGCGGCAGGCTGACAGATCGTCCGACACCGATCGACGACTTGCGCCGGTTCTGATGGTGTGACCGCCCGCCGACGGCATCTGTTGTGCCAGGGTTGGTCAGTTGTGATCCACGAGGAGGGAGGTCACATCATCAGAGCCTCGGGACGATCTTCGCGCACAGCTTGCGGCTGGGGCAAGCGTCGCAAAATGACAGATGTTGTGAATAGTAAAGAAGTTCTGTTTGAACAAAGACAGATGGCGGCGGTAGAGCGTCTTCAGCCATGACGGTTAAAACCCATAAGTCGGTGATCTGGATCTCGTCCGCGGTTTCCGGTTCTGGGAACATCGTTGGCGTTCTGCCGTATGAGTCCACCCGCCCAGCGAAGACAGATGGTCGATCCGACGAGGAGCGCGCAGCGGCGTTTGAGCTGGAGCAAAAGCAACAACGCCTGATGTGTGCCGGCGGCGCCGTCGAGGTCGGTACGCTGAACCCGACATGGGCGTTCAACCTGAG
>JBCCSW010000114.1:0-10889 GCA_039199465.1 Pseudomonadota bacterium | reverse complement strand
GGTTCACGTTCAGCTTTAGCCGGACGCCCATATTGCGGATCTGTTCAGTCGGCTCGATAAAGGTGCGGCCCACATATTGGTTGCGCACGATGCCCATCTCAAAGGGGATGCCAGAGGCTTGGCTGTAGCCGATGGCGGCGGGCGTCCCGCTGTCGGGTACGGGGCAGACGAGATCGGCCTCGACCGGTGCCTCCTTCGCAAGCTCGACGCCAATGCGGCGGCGCGCTTCGTATACTGACAGGCCGCCGATGATGCTGTCGGGGCGCGAGAAATAGACGTATTCGAAAATGCAGAAGCGCGGTCGTCGCGGCTCGAACGGGTAGGAGCTTTCGACGCCCTTCTCCGAGACGATCACCATCTCGCCCGGCGCGACCTCGCGCACCAACTCGGCACCGACGATGTCGAGCCCGCAGCTCTCGGAGGAGAGAATCCAGCCGCCCTGCGGCATGCGGCCCAGCACCAGCGGCCGAACGCCCAGCGGGTCGCGCACGCCGATCAGCTTGCTTCGGGTCATGGCGATCACGCTGAAGGCGCCCTCGACCAGGCGCAGGGCGTCCTTCATCCGGTCGGGGAGGCTGCGCTGGATCGAGCGTGCCATGAGGTGGACGATGCACTCGGTATCGCTGCCCGACTGGAAGATCGAGCCGCGGTCGATCAGTTGCGCGCGCAGTTCCTCGGCATTCGTGAGGTTGCCGTTATGGGCGATCGCACAGCCGCCGAGCGCGAAGTCCGCGTAGAACGGCTGCACATCGCGCATCGACGGCAGACCCTTGGCGCCCGCGGTCGAATACCGGGTGTGACCGAGTGCGATGCGCCCGGGCAGGACATCCATGACAGACTGCTTGGTGAAGTTGTCGCGGACGAGACCTGCGCGACGCACAGTGTTGAAGCCGTTCTCCGGATCCCATGACGCGATGCCCGCCGCCTCCTGCCCGCGATGCTGCAGGGCGTGCAGGCCGAGAGCGACGTAATTGGCCGCCTCGTCGACGCCAAGCACGCCGTAGACGCCGCATTCCTCGTGAAAGGCATCGTCGAACGGCGTTTCGCAGTCGTGATCGGGCCCCGCGACGTCGTCATGCTGATCCGTCATGGGCGCTCCCGATCCGGCGCTGGCCATAGGGCTCGCAGCCATCCGTTCATGCGGGATATAGCGACGCCACAAGGTGCTGTCACGCCACTGTCGCGCAAGTAGGTAGCGGAAAAAGCGGCGGCGCGCGGATGTGTGCGCAGGCGCGGCGCCACTGGTCAGAGCGTCCGTCGATCAGAAGGCATGATCCGGCGCATCAGGGTCGTGGCCGCGCTGGCGATAGTCCTCGCCCGAGAGGCTGAGGTCATCGCGCCGCTCCGCCACCGCGGCGAAGGTGTCGAACAGTTGGCCCGGCGCGTCGTCGAGCCATTCGCTGAAATGCTGCAGCACCGTCCTGTTGCGGGTCGCATCGCGCACCATCCTGGTTCCGCCCTCGGTCGGCTCGAAGCGGATATCGTCTTCCTGCCGATCAAGTACCACAAGATCTGGTGAGTCCGGAAGCGTCTCCATACCATCGCTGTCACCGGCCTGTCGCGGTGCCGCAAGGACATAGCGCAGCACCATGCGGCGGGGCGGGTCTTCGTACAGGATCTCTGCCGGCAGGCTTGGGCTGGCATGTCCTGGCGGATTGCGGCGGATGATCATCAGGCGGTCGCCCTCACGCTCCAGCCGGGCGATGCTGGGGTCCCAGGGCTCGGCGGTGTTGAACATGCGCGCGAAGGCTGTGTCGGGGGCGAGGGCGGTAAAGCCACGGCCGCGGATCGTCCGGCGTAGGACCGGCAGCAGGCGGTCGAGAGCGGGTACGCCATAGCGGATAGTCAGGAAAGTCGTCGCGTAAAGCAGCCCGATCATAACGACGACGGGCAGGCGCTCGATCCGCTCGCTGCCCTCGAGCACGTTTAGGACCGCGAGGGCGGCCGCGATCGCCGGCCAGGTAAGATGGCGTTCGCGCGGCGCGAAGAGCGTGATGAGGACGCCGCACCCCGTGACGATGACGAGGTCGAGTAAGACGCCGGAGGCGTCGGCAGCACCTGGGACAAACGACGTCGCGATCGGCAGCAAGGGCAGGATCAGGAAGCGGCGACGCTGGCGCCAAAGGCGCTGTAGCCACCAGGGACGCGCGGCCGGCGTCATGCCGTCACGCCCGGTCGACGGGCAGGGCGCTCATCTCGGGCTGGGGGGCGTCACGTCGTCTCGACCGGATCACAACACAGCTCATTTCACTCACCACGCCGCCATACACAGTGCGACACTACGGATCGGCAGCACTGCGGAAAACCCGCAATCCAAGAAACGGACAGTTACGGTGGCAAGGTTGGGGTTCTGTGTGCCGTCAGACCCGCAGGCCGGTCGAGGATCGGCGTTCTCTCAGCCCTCGGTGCCCGGGGTCGACGGCTCGGTGATGCCGTTGCCGCCGCAGGGTGCCATCAGCGCGTCGATGCGCTCGCCGAACCACGCCGGCACCTGGGTCGGCATGTTGGCCTGGATCTGGGCCAGCGCCTCGTCGAGATAGGCCTTGGCCTGCGCGTTCTCGACCATCGGGACCTGCTGGTCGCCGACGACATTCACGTAGACGAAGTAAATGACCGCCACCAGCACGCCGCCGCGCGCGACGCCGTAGATGAAGCCCAGGGCCCTATCGACCGGGGCCAGGGCGCTGTCGAGCACGGCCGAGGAGGCGAGCGGCGTGAAGACCGACAGGATCAGCAGGCCGAGAGCGACGAGCACGGTGATCGCCGCGATCATCGACAAGACGCAGGAGCCTGCCAGGAAGTCGCCGATCACCGGCGCCTCGCGGATCAAAGGCTCGAGGAACGGCGCGCCGTAGAGGCCGAGTGCGCCGGCGATCGCCCAACCGAACAGGGCGAAGACCTCGCGCGTGAAGCCCCGTCCATAGCCGAGAAAGCCAGAGATGGCGGCGATCGCGCCGACGCCGATGTCGACCGCAGTGAATTCCATGGTCCCCTCGCCCACCAGCGCCCGCCATGACGCTGTCGTCGGTGGCAGGCGTCGTGTCTTACGCCGCGTGCTGCGTCACCCGGCGGCAGCCTTGGTAACAAACTCCCCTAGATCCGCAACGCGCCTCAGGATGAGACTTCCATTTTCCGACGGGGGTGTTGCTTGCGGTACGAGCGCGCGCTGAAAACCGAGTTTCGCGGCTTCGCGCAGGCGCTGATCGGCTTGCGATACCGGGCGGACTGCACCCGAAAGGCTGATTTCGCCGAACACGACCTGATCGGCCGGCAGGGGTGTGCCGGACAGGGAGGAGACCAGCGCCGCCGCGACGGCGAGGTCTGCGGCAGGCTCGGCGATGCGCAGGCCCCCCGCGACGTTCAGATAGACGTCGTGGCCCGCAAAGCCGATGGCGGCGCGCGTCTCCAACACGGCAAGGGTCATCGCGAGGCGGCCGCCATCCCAGCCCACGACCGTCCGCCGCGGCGTGCCGAGCGCGGAGGGGGCGACGAGTGCCTGAAACTCGACCAGGACGGGACGGGTGCCTTCGATCCCCGCGAAAACGGCCGAGCCCGGCGCGCTGCTTTCACGATCGCCCAGGAACAGGGCCGAGGGGTTGGCGACTTCAGCGAGGCCCGCGCCCGTCATCTCGAACACGCCGATCTCGTCCGCGGCGCCGAAGCGGTTCTTCACGGCGCGAAGCAGGCGAAACCGGTGCGACCGCTCGCCTTCGAAATAGAGCACGGTGTCGACCATATGCTCGACCGTGCGCGGGCCCGCGATCTGGCCTTCCTTGGTGACATGGCCGACCAGCAGGACGGAACTGCCGCGGCGCTTGGCGAAGCCGACGAGCTCGTGCACCACGGCGCGGAGCTGCGCGACAGAGCCCGGCGCGCTGTCGACGGTGTCGAGCCAGAGCGTCTGGATACTGTCGATGACGATGAGCCCGGGCGGCTGAGCGTCGAGCGTCGTCAGGATGTCGCGCAGGCTGGTTTCGGCGGCGAGCTGTACCGGCGCGTCGGCGAGGCCGAGGCGGCTTGCGCGGAGCCGGACCTGTGCCGCGGCCTCCTCGCCCGAGACGTAGACGGCGCTCAAGCCGTGGGCTGCGAAGGCGGCGGTGGCCTGCAGCAAGAGCGTCGACTTGCCGATGCCGGGATCGCCGCCGACAAGCACCGCCGAGCCGGGGACGAGGCCGCCGCCCAGCACGCGGTCGAACTCGGAGATCCCGCATGCCGCCCGGGTCGGCGGCGGCTCATCGGCGGCGAGAGGCTGCAGCGCCAGGGCGCGCCCACGCGCGGTGCCGATGCCGCCGCGGCCGGGCGTCACGGGGGCGAGGGCCGTCTCCTCCTCAAGCGTATTCCAGGCACCGCAGCCTTCGCATTGGCCTTGCCACTTGGTGCTGCGCGCGCCGCAGGCGGTGCAGACGAAGCTGCGCCGTGCCTTCATCGGGTCGCCCGGTAAACGAGGGGGCCACGGGCGCTCTGTCGGGAAAGGGGGTGTCCGGTCATGCCGGACAGAGACCTCAGGCGGGTGCGCTGTGCAAGTCTGCCAGCGCGCGGCGCCGGCAATCGACCCTATGCCGGCCTCAGGACCGCGGGCGCCGGCGGTACAACGCCATGAGGCCAAGCGCGCCGATCAGCAGGAAGGCCGGCGCCGGCAACGGGATCGGCGTCGTGCCGATGTTGGTGCCGCGCAGGTTGCTGACGAACAACGCGCTGTCGAGGATCGTGTCCTGAGCGTCCGCGATGGCGATGTCCAAGGTGTAGGTGCCGGGCGTCAGCAGGGCCGTCAGCGTCAAAACGTTGGAGACCAGATTGTAGTTCGTGCCGGCGATGTTGAAGCCCGCCGCCTCGAAGAAGCCCGGCGAGGTGGTTTGGCGATAGATCGGCGTGTCGCCATCGGTGGCGATGTTGTCGCCATCGACCAGGACGGCAAAGGGGTCCTGCACGCCGAAGCCGAAGAAGCCCTCGTCCGTCGCGAAGACGATGTCGAGCTGCACGGCATTGAAACCAGCGCCCAGGGTGAAATCGACCGACAGCTGGTTCTGGTCGACCGTGCCTGTCGCCGCGATCAGCGGATCGTCGGCGTAGAGCGTCTCGAGCAGTGGGCTCGGCCCGCTCAGGGTCGATGCGCCGGCGAAGTTATCGACCGTCGCGTTCCCGGTGGTCAGCACGATGCCGCTGCGCGCTCCGAAAATCGGCGCGCCCGCGCCCGATGGGCCGAACAGTGCCGATTGGCTAGAGGCGCCGGTGAAACTGCTGCTGCCGCTCACCAGCGACACGCCGTTGCTTGGCGACAGCGCCGTAGCAAGCGCCGCGCCGTTGTCGGCCGTGCCGTCATTGGCAGACAGCGTCACCGCCGCTGCCTGCGACGGGCCAAACAGGATGAACCCGGCGATGATCGCCAGCCTCACCAATCCCGCATCCATCACCCAGACCCCCAACGTCGGCGTAGCAACCGGGATCTGATGCCATAATAACGTCGCCTTTGCCACAATCGACAATGGGTACTGTTGCCCGGTTACGACGCACGCTCAAATCGCGACGAAACCGACAAGTACAATCACCGCGAAGATCTGGTGCAGGAGCGGGAAGAGCTTGAACCAGCGCTCCTCGATGACACTGGCCCAGATCGCGAGGACCAGCAGCGGCGCCGAGAGCATGCGCGCCGCAGTGACAGACCCGAACTGCAGTGCGGCCATGACCGCCATCACAGCCAGCAGCAGCGCGAGATGGACCCAGCGCAGCCGGCCTTCCGTCAGAATTGCCTGAGCCAGGCTGTAGGTCGTTGCGATGAATATGAAAAGCCCGCCGAAGATGCCGACGACGAGGAGCATGAGGCCCATGCTCAGTCTCCCAGCCGGCGCGAGAGGAAACCGATGGCGATCTGGCTCAGCACCGCAGCGGTGAACAGCCAAAGGCCCCAGCCGCTCTCGACATAGCCGACGCCGACGCCCTTGGTCAGCACGATGAACAGCGCGATCAGGAAAACGTCGGCCATCGACAGCTTGCCGAGGATGTCGCTGATTGGCAGGGCGCGCCGGGTCAGCAGGCGCGCATGGACCAGCGCGAGCGTCAGCGTCTTGGCCACCGGCAGGATCATGGCGAACAAGGCAACCAGAAGCGCGAGGGCCGGATCGTTGTCCCAGAGGACGGCGATGCCGGACAACACCGAGACGGTGTCGCCACCGAAATACGGCATCAGCCCGGCCTTCGCCAGCGGAGCCATCCAGACGATCGGCCAGATTACCAGCATCAGGAGATTGGCGGCAGCCAGCGCTGCCCGCGGCCCGAGCAGCCGCGCCCTGGCCAACGCGATGCGCCGAGCCGGGCCTGCGGTCCCGCGGTCGGTCAGGGATCGCGCTGCCGCCCTGCGCCCGTCGCCGGCGCTCATCCGCCGGGACCCGACATGTCGCCACCGCCGCCGCCCAGACGGAAATAGAGGGCGGCGAGGACAAGCGCCGCCTCCAGCAGGCCGGCGAAGACGATGACGATGACGACGTCGCCCGACGGCCAGCCTACGGTTTCGCTGGTCCAGAGGAGCGCGAGCGTGCGGACCACATCGGCGACGAGCGTGCCGAAGACCGCGACGAAACCGGGGAACCGGTCGGACAGCAGCAGCGCCCCCGGCGCCGGCACCGCGATGAGCATCAGCGACAGCGGTGCGAACAGGACGGGGAAGATCGGCACGAGGATGACGGCGCCCATCGACAACGCCGGTGCGGTCCAGGCCGGCATGCGTCGGGCGCGGCTCACCTGACCGCTGCGATCGGCCCCTCCGCGAGGCCGTTCACGAACTGGTGGACATGCGGCTCGTCGGTCGTGTCGATGTCGCTCACCGAACCCTCCCACTGCACGACGCCATTATGCAGCATGGCGACCCGGTCGGCGATCTTCCGGACCGAGCTCATGTCATGGGTGATGGTCATGGCCGTGGCGCCGAGATCGGTGACGATCTCCCGGATCAGGTCGTTGATCACATCGGCCATGATCGGATCGAGGCCGGTCGTGGGTTCGTCCAAGAAGATGATCTCGGGCTCGGCCGCGATGGCGCGGGCAAGGCCGACGCGTTTCTGCATGCCGCCCGACAGCTCGGCCGGATAGGCATCGGCGGTGGCGGGTTCCAGGCCGACGCGGCGCAGCTTCTCGATGGCAAGCGCGCGCGCGTCGCCGGGCGAGAGGCGGTCGGCGCCGCGGCGATGGCGAAAGGCGACGTTCTCCCACACCGTCAGGCTGTCGAACAGGGCGCCGCCCTGGAACAGCATGCCGAAGCGATCCAGCAGGGCGCCGCGGCGCGAGGGGGCGAGGCGGGTCACGTCCTCACCATCGACCAGGATCCGGCCGGCATCGGCGCGGATCAGGCCCAGGATGCACTTCAGCGTCACCGATTTGCCGGTGCCCGAGCCGCCGATGATCACCGTCGACTGCCCGCGCGGCACGGCCAGATCGACGCCGCGCAGCACCTCTTTGCTGCCGAAGCGCTTGGCGACGCCGTCGAGCAGGATCATCGGCTGGTTCTGGGAAGCGTCGGCGCGGTCGCTCACGAGAAGAAGATATCCGTCATGATGTAGTTTGAGGCGAGGATCAGTATCGAGGCATGCACCACGGCCGCCCGCGTCGCCTGGCCGACGCCCTGCGCGCCGCGGCCAGAATAATAGCCATGAAAGCAGCCGATGATCGCGACGATCAGGCCGAACACCGCTGCCTTGACGAGACCCGACACGATGTCGCCGGTCGTCAGAAAGTCCCAGGTCGTCTGCAGGAAGGTGGCCGGGGCGAAGCCGAGCTGGTGCACACCGACCAGGAATGCGCCGTAGATCCCGATGATGTCGCCGACGAAGGTCAGCACCGGCAGCGTCAGCACAGCGGCAATGACGCGCGGCGCGACCAGGTACTTCATCGGGTTGGTGGACAGGGTCACCAGGGCGTCGATCTGCTCGGTGACGCGCATGGTCCCGATCTCGGCCGCGATCGAGGCGGACACCCGCCCCGCCACCATCAGACCGCAGAGTACCGGACCAAGCTCGCGCGTCATGCCGATGGCGACGATCGAGGGCACCACCGTCTCGGCCCCGACACGGGTGCCGCCGGCATAGATCTGCAAGGCCAACGCCGCGCCGGTGAAAAGCGTCGTCAGGCCCACGACGGGCAGCGACGCATAGCCGATGCGCATGATCTGGCGACCAAGCTCGGCCGGATAGAAGGGCGGCGTCAGCGTATGCCGCAGGGCAGATCCGAGGAACATCGCGACCTGCCCCGTGGCGCGCATCAACAGAAGCACCGTGGCGCCGATCGATGCGACAAAGCTGGTGAGAGCGCGGGGCAAGATGGTCTCCGTCAGGCGCTGCCGGGCGGCGGGCGTTCTCGCGATATACGCGGGGCCGGGCGAGGACGAAAGGCCCGCGACGCTATACCCGGCCCGCTCGCGATCATGTTGCTTGCCATTCCCCAGCGGCACTGTCCGAGTGAGGTAATGGACGTCTTCTCAACGCCCTATGTCGCGAGACCGCTGGCTGCCTTGCGCTGGGGGATTATGACGGCGACGCTGGCGGTGGCGTCGCCGGCCGCTGCGACCATCCTTGGCGGCGAGGCCAGCCTGAACGGCGCCCCGCCGGTCGCGGAGAACTTCGCGCTGCTGTCGCCGCCCTTCGATGTCTCGGTCCCCGCGAGCACCGTGGGCGCCGACAATCTGCAGGTCGACCGGTTGTTCGCCTTCGACGAGAACCAGAACGTGCAGGCCGAGACCGAGATCGTGGTCGAGATTGGGGGCGTCATCCCGGCCGGCACGGTCGTCGCCAGTCACTATGTCGTCTTCGATCCGCGCTGGGGCGCCTCGGTCGCGGGGCATATCGATTTCGATGCGCCGATCCTGGGGGTCGCGACCAGCGCATGGAGCCTTGGCGAGACGGACCGCTATCAGAATGTCGGCGTGTCCTATCGCGGCGTCTGGCTGAGGGGGCTGGAGCCGACCGACGATGTGCGGATCGATCCGGCGGATCCGTTCCGCCTGCTGCTGCGGCTGGATGCATCATCGCCGGGCGACAGCATCCGCGTCTTCACGTCGTTCTCGCCGAGCGTTCGCCGCGGCCCAAGGCACTTCGCCACCTTGCCTTGGCGGCGCCCCGGCCGGTCATCGCAGCGACCGCTTCCTGCCGTGATGGTCGCTCAACCGCCGATGTAGTGGCGTTGATACCGGGCGCCGAGGCTCGTCAGGATCTCATAGCCGATGGTGCCGCAGACCTCGGCCACCCGATCGATCGGCATCTCGGGCGAGAGGATCTGCACGCGGTCGCCCTCGACGATGTCCGGGCAGGCCGTCACGTCGATGCTGATCAGGTCCATCGACACGCGCCCGGCATAGGGCAGCGGCCGGCCGTCATGCGTGGCGATGGCCTGGCCGAAGGCGGCGTTGCCGGCGATCCTGGGCAGGCCGTCGGCATAGCCGATCGAGAGCGTCGCGATCCGGGCCGGGTGCGTGGCGGTCCAGGTCGCGCCATAGCCCACCGCCACGCCCGGGAGGACGGCGCGGACCAGGGTAACGGTTGCATCGAGCGGCACGACCGGCGTGGCGTCGGCGAAAGGCAGACCGCCATAGAGACCGATGCCCGGCCGCGTCATGGCGAAGTGAAATGCCGGATCGAGGAGTGTGCCGCCGGTCGCCGCGAGGGAAAGGGGCCGATCGATGGCCGTCGTCATCTCGACAAAGGCTTCGTGTTGGGCGGTGTTCATCGGATGATCGGGCGCATCGGCGCAGGCCAAATGCGACATGACCAGCGCGACACAGCCCGGCAGAGCGCCAAGCGCGGCGAGTTCCGACGCCTCGATGCCGAGCCGGTTCATGCCGGTGTCGAGCTGCAGCGCCGCAGGCCCGGCGGGGCCCGCCACCCAGGCCTGGAGTTGCGCCACACTGTTCAGGACGGGGCGAAGCCTGGCGCTGGCGAAGGCCGCGCGATCATCGGCCAGATAGCCGCCGAGGACATAGACCGCGGCACCGCCGTGGCCGGCCGCGTCCAGGGCGCGGCGGAGCGCGATGCCCTCGGTCGGCAGTGCGACGAAGAAGCTGCGGGCGCCGGCGCGGGCCAGGGCCGGGCCGACCCGTTCGGCGCCGAGACCATAGGCGTCGGCCTTCACGACCGCGGCGGTCTCGACGTCTGGTGCTGAGCGGGCGTCGAGGGCGGTCCAGTTCGCCGCGATGGCATCGAGATCGACGGTCAGGCGCGGCGCCAGGCTCACGCGAACCCGCCAAAGCCGCCATTCGTTGCTCCACCGCCCGCGGTGCCGGCATTGCCGCCGTCGCCCGTGCCCCCGAAATAGCTCTGCGCCTGGTAGACGGGGTCGCTGAACAGCGTGAAGCTGTCTTCATACATCAGCTCCGCCGTGCCGATCGGGCCGTGGCGCTGCTTGCCGATAATCACCTCGGCACGGCCGTGCAGGCGTTCGGCCTTGCTCTGCCATTCGGGAAAGCGCGGATCGTCCTCGGGCGGTTTCAGGCGCTCGTGGTAGTAGCTCTCGCGGAAGATGAACATCACCACGTCGGCGTCCTGCTCGATCGAGCCGGATTCGCGGAGATCGGCGAGTTGGGGGCGCTTATCCTCGCGATCCTCGACCTTGCGGCTGAGCTGGCTGAGCGCGACGACGGGAATGTCGAGCTCCTTCGCGATTGCCTTCAGGCCCTGCGTGATCTCCGAGACCTCCTGAACGCGGCCGTTGTCCTTGCCCGAGGCGGGGCGGACGAGCTGCAGATAGTCCACAATCAGGACATCGAGCCCATGGGTGCGCTTGAGCCTGCGCGCGCGCGCGGCGAGCTGGCTGATCGGTAGGGCAGGCGTGTCATCAATGTAAAGCGGGCATGTCTCCAGCGCCTTGGCGGCCTCGACAAAGCGGCGGAATTCGACCTCGGTCATGTCACC
>JBCCSW010000113.1:0-10945 GCA_039199465.1 Pseudomonadota bacterium | reverse complement strand
TCGGCATGTAACCGCAGTAGTCGTCGGGGCAGTCGCCGCGACCGCCGACATTCGGGCGCGGGTCCCAGCCGCCGTTGCCGCCGTTGACCAGCACGGTGATCTCGTCCGAGTGCCAGGGGCCGTGCTCGGCCACGACCGGCGTGCCGTCGCCCGGGCGGAACGCGATCCCCTGCACGTTGCGGTGCCCATAGGTGTAGATCCGCGGATCGAACCCCTCGGGCGGGTCGTTGTCGGCGATCGCATTGCCGTCGCGGTCGATGCGCAGCACCTTGCCGCCGATCATTGTGGGCGACTGGGGCACGGCGCCGTTATGGGTGTCGCCCGTCGTCAGGTAGAGATGACCGTCAGGGCCAAACCGCACGCGCCCGCCGTTATGGGCGCCGGGACCCCCGAACGGATGCTCGGTCGCCATTGGCTTGTAGGGCACGTCATCGACGATGTCGGTGCGATCCGCCACGCCGCCGAAGTCGTCATTGACCGTCATGCGCATCAGCCGGTTCGAGCCGGGCGCCGTCATGCTGGAGGTCGAGTAGACATAGATGAAGCGGTTCGAAGCGAAGTCGGGATCGACGGCGACACCCATCATCCCGGCCTGTCCCTCGCAGAACAGATCATCCGCGGTGCTGACATAGCCCTCGGTCCCGGTCATGCCCAGCAGAGCCGTGACATCGCCCGACGGCATGCGGACCGAAAGGCCCTTGCACTTCTCAGTGTAGAACATCGTGCCGTCGTCCAGGAAGGCCATGTCCCACGGGCTCTCCAGCCCCGTCATCACCGTCGTATGGCGGAGACTGGGTCCGTCAGCGGCTGCGGCCGGCATCACCGCCAGCGCAGCGGCCATTGCCGTACCGACCGACCAGGCCGTCAGGTTCCGTTTCATGGTGTGTCCTCCCACAGTTATTTCTTATCACCCGACAGCAGTCGGGTCGGTCAAACCTACCCGATGGCGCCGTTGGTTCAAATTCCTTTGCACTCGAATGCCACCTGCTAGTGTGCAATGCAGCAATGGATACTGCCTGCCATCCTGAGATCAGGAAAACTCAACAGTACAGGCCCTTGGTATCTTACGGATTCTCTCTGGTTTTTCAGCCACCGAAGATGATCGCGTCTGGCAGCTCGAAGCGCTGGTCGTCGACGCGGATCAGGTGCAGTGCGCCGTCGCGGCGCCAGTCGGTGTCGAAACCGTTGCCCGACATCGTGGTGTCTGCCCGGGTGAAGGCGCCGTGCCTGAAGAACAGCAGGCGTGTGAATCCGGTGCCGAAGGTCACCGCCACCGTCGCATCGCCGCCCGTCCCCCGCGCGACGCCAAGAGAGCATTCGCCCATCGCCTCGCCACGTTCCTGGGCGCAGCGCATCGTGCCGCGGGCGTCGAAATCGCCCCGGCGCGCCCGGTCCAGGCTGTCGTCGGCTCCGATCGGCACGGTGCCGTCCGGTGCGCGCGCCGCGCGCAGGGCAGCGGCCTCGACGAAGCCCGGCACGCGGCCTTGCAGCGGGCGCACGCTGCACCACACCGTGCTGGCGGCGCGGGCGCAACCCAGATTGGCGAGGATCGCGCCCCGGTCCAACCTCGCGACCAGCCTGGCATCCCGCGAACGCGCCGCCCGCATGGCGACACCGTCTGCGGCCGTGACCTCCCAACGCCGCGGTCCGCCCTGAGCAGGCGCCGCCGGGATCTCACCCAACGCCGAGCCCTGCGCGACCGCCGCACCGCCGGTGGCGAGCAGGGGCAGGGGCATGATGCTGAGGGTGAGAAGCAGCGTCAGATGCCACGCAGCCCGCCGTTGCCCGAGCGAGGCAGAAAGGCCCGGCCCAGCAACACTCAGAACCATGGATCTTCGGCGGCGCGGCACCGCCAGCATCGTTACTGGAAGGTCGTCGCGACATAGGCCGCGAGGTTGGCGATGTCGTCATCGGTGAGTTCGCCCGCGAGCGACATCATGATCGCCGAGTTCGGGCCTACCTTCTCGCGTGCCCGGTAGGCGATCAGGCGATCCGAGATATAGCCGACATCGCGTCCGACGAGTGACGGGAAACTCGCCATGCCCTTGCCGGTCGTACCGTGGCAGTGCACGCAATTGACGAGGTAGCGGGTCTCTCCCGCTTGAGTGTCGCCGGCTTTGGCTGGGGTGACGCTCACGGCGAGCGCGGCACCTAGGCTGAACAACAGCGGCATCTTCACGGTCGGTTCCTCCGGTCGTCGTTATGATTATTGGTGTCCTTCGTCGGCCTGACGCTAGGACTGCTTCAGGGCGTGTCAATTCGGCCGCGGCGCAGTCGGGCTGCTCCCCGGCGGAGAGGCCGTAGGGGGTTCCACTGTTCAGCGGGCATATCCCAGCCGGGGTCAGCTGGGGGGATAGTTGCCCTTCACCCGTTCCTTGGTCGGATCGAAATGCGGGAACGGCACGACCGTCGCCCGAAGCCGCTTCTGCTGACCATCGAGTTGGCCGATCTCCAGGACGGTGCCGGGCTCGGCAGCGGTGATATCGGCCCGCGCCAGTGCGATCACCCTACCGAGGGTTGGCGAGCGGACGGCCGAGGTGACCTGCCCGACCTGCGCGCGGCCCCGCATCAGGCCGTCGCCCGACGCCGGCACGACGCCACCCTCGATATCCAGCCCCACCAGCCGACGCTGCGGGCTCGCCTTCCGCCGCTCCAGCGCCGCGCGGCCGATGAAGTCGTCGGTCTTCGACTTCAGCGGCACGGTGAAGCCGATCCCGGCCTCGAACGGATCGGTCTGGTCGCAGAACTCATAGCCTGCGAAGATCAGTCCCGCCTCGATCCGCAGCATGTTGAGTGCGGTAAGGCCGAGCGGGACCATGCCCTGCGGCTCGCCGGCCGCCCAGATCGCGTCGAAGACCGCCTCGGCGTCCTTCGGGTGGCAGAACACCTCATAACCAAGCTCGCCCGAATAGCCTGTGCGGCTGACCACGACCGCTGGTCCGTGGAAATCGCCGATCCGTCCTACGGTGAAGCGGAACCAGGCGAGCTCTTCGATGCTGGCGCGGGTGCCGGGGGTCCAGACCACTTCGGCCAGGATGGCGCGCGATCGCGGCCCCTGTACCGCGATGTTGCAGAGCTGGTCGGAAGAGGTCCGGACCCAGGCATTCATGCCCCGCTCGGTCGCCTGTTGGCGGAGCCAAAGGCCCGAGGTGTCGTTGCCGCCGACCCAGCGGAAATTGGTCTCGCCGAGGCGGAAGACCGTGCCGTCGTCGATCATGCCGCCATGTTCGTAGCACATCGCGGTATAGACCACTTGCCCGGTCGCCAGCTTGCGCATGTTGCGCGTCACCGCGAGCTGCATCAGGTCCTCGGCATCAGGTCCCGTGACCTCGTATTTCCTGAGCGGCGAGAGGTCCATGATCGCCGCGCGCTCGCGGCAGGCCCAGTATTCGGCGACGGCGCCGTGGTCGCGCATCTCGTTCGCCAGCCAATAGCCGTTGTACTCGGCGAAGTCGCGGCTGTGACGGGCGAAGCAGGCGTGGAAGCCCGTCTCCTTGGTCTCTTCCACATCGGCCTCCGGGGTCTTGCGCCAGCCGATGGAGCGGCGAAAGTCCTCGCCCGCACCATAGACCCGCACCTGAATATCGGTGGGGTTCCAGCCATTGGCCGGATCGATATCGCAGGGACAGGCGCTCGAGACGCAAACGAGGTCGGTCAGCGCGCGCAGCAGCACATAGTCGCCCGGGCGGGACCAGGGGTCGTCCATCCCCAAGGCGTTGGCGTCGTCCAGCATCGTGTTGAAGAAGAAGTTGATCGCGGGCCAGCCGCCGCGCGGTCGCACGCCCCAGCGCGCCAGATCGGCGTTCATGTTGTCCGAGCAGTTGATGTGCCCGGGATAGCCCATGTCCTCGTAGTACCGCGCCGTACAGGCGAGCCCGAAGGTATCATGGCGCCCGCAGGTATCCTGCACGATCTCGACGAGCGGCTCGTGATCGACGCTGAAATACTTCGAGTAGATGCCGGGCGCTGGATAGGCGGAGCCCATCAGCGAGCGGCAGGTGGTGGGATCGATCTCGCGTTCCAAACCGCGGTCGAGCGCGCGCTGGCTGAAGGCCTGGAAGTCCGAGCACTCGCGCCCCTGCACGTCCAGGATCTGGATGTATTGGCCGCGCCGCACCTCATAGCCCGTCGCCTCGCCCGGCTGGATGTTCAGATCGGCGAGCGGGTCGGCCAGCGGCGCAGGCGGCGCGAGCCCGCCCTTCGCGTTGCCGGGGCGCGCGCGGCGCAGGTACAGGATGACCTCGGTCGCGGCGTCCTGGGCGTCGGGCGCCATCGCGCCGTCGGGCGCCGAATGGGGCGCGCAGACGATCAGCAGGCCGTCCGAGGCGGCCTCGAAATGCACCATGTCGCCAGCGCGCGAGCCGTCCTCGAACACCCGCGCAGCATCGGCGCGGCCGATATCGAAGCCTGCGGCGTCCAGCGCGCGCAGGACGCGGCGGCCGGACGTGTCGGCCCCGAGCGCCGCCTGCAGGCCCGCAGGCGCGCCGCGACCCTCGGCGCCGATCATTGCGGCATCCGACCGGCCGTCGGGGGCGAAGAACACCAGCTCGACCGGCTGCAGCCCCTCGACATCCAGGACGCTGATCGCATCGCCCGCCTCTACCCGCACGGCGCGCGAGCCGCCGCCGGGCACGGGCTGACGCTCGGTACCATGCGGCAGGATCGGCAGGCCGGGCACGACCACGCCGGCGCGTTCATAGGGCGTCTCGAAACGGGGGGTGACCAGGCTCATCGCAGCGCCCTCAGACCAGGCCCAGCGCCTGTTGGCGGCTCGCCGCCCAGCGCGTGATCAGATGGTCGACCATCAGCCCCATGAACGCCACCGCAAGGCCCAGCACCAGCCCCTTGCCCACATCGGTGGAGGAGAGGGCGCGCTGCATCTCCTGGCCCAGATCCTGCGTTCCGATGAAGGCCGCGATGATCACCATGAAGAGCGAGAACATCACCGTCTGGTTCAGCCCCACCACGATAGTCGGCAGTGCCAGCGGCAGACGCACGGTCCAGAGCTTCTGACGCGCCGTCGCGCCGGCCATGTCAGCGGCCTCGATCAGGTGCTGGGGCACACCGCGCAGCCCCTCGATCGTATAGCGCGTCATCGGCACCGCGCCGAAGATCACCACGGCCCCGATCGCGGCCACATCGTTGACGCCGAACAGCATAATGACCGGGATCAGGTAGATGAAGCTGGGGAAGGTCTGCGCTGTGTCGCAGGCCAGCAGCACGGCCCGCGCCCGCGCCTCGCGCGCAGCCGCCCAGATACCCAGCGGCAGGCCGATGGCGGTGGCGAAGGCCACGGCAACGGTGACCATGTAGACCGTGATCATCGCCCGGTCCCACCATCCCGAGAGGGCGATGAAGCCGAAATAGCCGAGGCAGACGAGCGCCGAGCGCCTGCCGCCGATCAGCCAGCCGAGGCCCGCCAGCGCCACCAGCACGGCTGAGGTGGGCAGCCAAAGCAGCGCATCGCGAAGCGGGATGAAGATCCAGACGATCAGGAACCATCTAAGCCACTCGGTCGCCGGGTTGATCGCGACGATCACCAGGTCCACGGCCCAGTCGATTTGGCCGGCGACCGACAGCGACTGACGCCGACCGATCTCGTAGGCGAGCTCGGTGATCTGCGTGGCGAGCACGGCCACGGCCGTCAGCGCCGCCCAGGCACAGAGATGCGCGTGGCGCCGCCACCACGGTGTGCCCGGCTCGTAATGCGTGGGCTGCTGCATGGCCCAGGCCTTGGAGCAGCGGTCGAGCAGGATCGCGATCAGCACGATGGTGATGCCGATCTCGACCGAGCGACCGATCTTCAGCGCCTGCAAGAGCTGCAAGAGCTTCTGGCCGAGCCCCGGCATGCCGATGAAGCTCGCGAGCACGACCATAGCGAGGCATTGCATGATGACCTGGTTCACACCCACCAGGATCTCGGTCCGTGCGGTGGTCAGCCGGGTGTGGCGCAGCAGCTGCCAGCTGGTCGAGCCGCACATCCGACCGCTCTCCACCACCTCGGGCGGCACCTTCCGCAGACCAAGCATCGTCATCCGGATCATCGGCGGCATGGCGAAGATCATGGTGACGATGGCGCCCGCCTTGGCGCCGACGCCGATGAAGACCACGACCGGGATCATATAGGCGAAGTGCGGCAGCGACTGTGCGACGTTGAGGAGGGGCGTCAGCACCCTCTCGACAGCCCGCCGGCGCCAGGCCCAGACACCGAGGATCAGGCCCAGCAGGATGGTGATCGGGGCGGCGACGATGATCACCGACAGCGTCTCCATCGCCCATTTCCACTGCCCCATGACCGCGATCCAGGTGAAGGTGCCGACCCCCAACAGCGCGAGGCGCCAGCCGCCCAGCGCATGGCCGATGACGCCTGCGGTTGCCGCCACCACCGTCCAGGGCAGCGCGTCGAGCCGGGGCCAGCGCCGCTTGCCGTAGAGGATGTTGGCCGTCACATCGAGCAGCCATTGCACCCCTTCGGCGATGGCGCGGGTGAGATGGATGAGGCCCAGCTCCTCCTTCTGGTCGAAGAGCCAGTTGATCGCGTCGGCGAAGGGGATGACGGCCCAGTCCGGCACCCGCATCAGCACCGGCGGCAGCAGGTCCCGCCCCACGACCAGCGCCAGCGCCGCCAGCAGCAACGCCTGCGCGACAGTGCGGTCGTTGAGCGCGGGACGAGGTGGCGCGCGCAGGGTGTCGGCGAGGCTCATCTGGGGACCCCGAACAACAGGTCCAGCGCGCGGCCGCGGTCCAGCGCACCGATGATCGCGCCATCGGCGCCCGCCACCGGCACGGCGGCGCGCGTGTCGCCGGCAAGCTGGCGCCCAAGCTCGAGGATCGTGGCGTGGCCGGGAACCGGAGCACCCTCGGGCACGGCGCCGTTCAGCGGGCGGGCCATCACCGCAGCATGGACGACGCGGGCTTTCTCCACATCCTCGGTGAAGCGCGCGACATAGTCAGTGGCGGGCTCCAGCACGATGCGGTCGGGCGTGTCGCATTGCTCGACGACGCCGTCGCGCATGATGGCGATGCGATCGGCCAGACGCAGGGCTTCGTCGAAGTCATGGGTCACGAAGACGATCGTCTTGCCGAGCAGGGCACGCAGGCGGATGAATTCGTCCTGCATTTCGCGCCGGATCAGCGGGTCCAGCGCCGAGAAGGGCTCGTCTAGGAACCAGATATCGGGCTCAATCGCCAGGCTGCGGGCGATGCCGACGCGCTGTTGCTGACCGCCCGACAGCTCGCGCGGAAAATGCGCCTCGCGCCCCTCGAGGCCGACCATCCGGATGACCTCCAGCGCGCGGGCGCGGCGGGCGCCGCGGTCCTGGCCGCGCATCTCCAGCGGGAAGGCGACATTCTCGAGCACCGTGCGATGCGGCAGCAGGGCGAAGTTCTGGAACACCATGCCCATCTTGCGACGGCGGAGGTCGATCAGCGCCTTCTCATCCAGGCTGCCGATCGGCTGGCCCTCGATCAGGACATCGCCGCCGGTCACCTCGATGAGGCGGGCCATGCAGCGCAGCAGCGTGGATTTGCCCGAGCCGGAAAGCCCCATGACCACCAGCATTTCGCCCCGGGCGATGTCGAGCGAGACGTCGCGCACCGCCGAGACATAGCCGTCGCGTGCCAAGCTGTCGGTATCGGGCACACGGCCGCCCAGCGCGGCAAGGTAGCCCCCGGGATCGGGCCCGAAGAGTTTCCAGATGCCGCGACAGGAAATGGCGGCGACGTCGCCGCCCCGGCTCGTCGTCTCGGTCATGGGCGCGCCTTTCGCGCTATGCCCCGGCCATGGTGGCGGCCGGGGCATGCATCGGGTCGAGGCTCAGCTCGCGCTCTCGATCCAGGGGCGCCAGGTGTCCTCGTTCAGCTCCAGCCACTCGGCCGCCGCCTCCTCGGGCTCCATCTCCTCGATATCGACCAGCTTCGCCATCTCGGCGATCTGCGGATTGGTGAACGAGATGCGCTCCAGCACGGCATAGGCGCCCGGCCACTTCTCGGCCATGCCCTCCCAGGCGGCCTTCTTCAGATAGCCGTCGGCCGGGTTGCCGCAGTCATAGGCCATATCGGGGTTGGGGCCCTGACTGGGATCGTCCTTGCAGCCGTCGAAATACTCGGGGAACTCGACGAACTCGCCATCCCAGACGGCCTCGACGAAGTTGGGCGTCCAGTTGAAAATCACGACGGGCTTCTTGGTCTTCTCGGCCGCGGACAGCTCGGCCCAGAGGGCTGCGGCCGAGCCCGCATTGACCACCACGAAGTCCATGCCCAGCGCCTCGACACGCTCCTTGTCGTTCTTCAGCCAGTCGACCGGCCCACCCAGGAAACGACCCTTCTCGCCGGTCTCGGGCGTGGCGAACAGCGCGGAGCATTCGTTCAGCGCCTCCCAGGACGGCAGGCCGGGGCAGGCCTCCTTGGTCCATTCGGGATACCACCAGTCCTCGCGCGTCACGGCGTCGTGGTCGCCGACATCGACGATGCCGCCCTTCTCCAGCGCGGCTTCAAAGGCCGGGCCGAAGGCGCCTTCCCAGACCTCCAGTTCCAGCGTCACATCGCCGAGGCGCACGCTCTCATAGACCGCCTGGCTGTCGGTCGAGACGTATTCGACGGTCAGGCCCATCTCCTCGTAGATCTGGCCGACGACATGGCTCATCACGATCTGCGAGGACCAGTTGTGGGTCGGGATGATGATCGGGTCGCTGCTGTCTTCGGCGAGTGCCGGGGTGACCATCAGGGTGGTGGCCATCAGGGCCGCGAGCGTCTTCTTCATTGCGGTGTCTCCTCTGTCGCAAAGATCGGTCCCGGGTTTTCCCGGTGACCGGCGGTTGTCGGATGGCGTCTGCCGCGCCGTCCCCCGTTAAGCATTACCCTGCGTCACCACGCCGCCCGTCCCAACGCATCGCGGCCTCTGTCCTGCGGTAATCGCGCCCAAGCAGAGCGCCCCATGTCGGCGCCAAGTAGCAGCGCTCAGCAGTCCAACGTGGTCGTGCGTTCCCAGTCGCTCAGATGGCGCATGTATTGGGTCCAGTCGTCGTGGCGGAGCTTCAGGAAGGCCGCGACGGTCTCATCGCCAAGGGCCGCCGCGAGCGCGGTATCGGCCTCGAGCGCGCGTAGGGCATCCAGCAGATTGCGCGGCAGCGGCCGGGCATCGGGCGCCTTCTCGGGCTCGGCATACATGTCGATGTCCAGCCGCGGTCCGGGGTCGAAGGCGCCCGCGATCCCCATCTAGGCCCGCAGCCAGGATGGCCGCCGGATAGAGATACGGATTGGCCGCGCCATCGGCGAGCCGCAGCTCGAACCGCCCGGCATCGGGGATACGTACCATATGCGTCCGATTGTTGCCGCCATAGGTCACCGTGTTCGGCGACCACGAGGCGCCCGACAGCGTGCGCGGCGCATTGAGGCGCTTGTAGCTGTTCACCGTCGGGTTCGAGATCGCCGACAGCCCCTCGGCATGCGCCATGATCCCGCCGAGGAAATGGTAGCCGAGCGCCGAGACGCCGAGCTCGCCGGCCTCGTCATGGAACAGGTTCGTCTCGCCCGCCGGGTCCCACAGGCTGACATGGGCGTGGCAGCCATTGCCGGTCAGATGCGCGAAGGGCTTCGGCATGAAGGTCGCGCGCAGGCCATGCGCCTCAGCGATGGTCTTGACCATGTATTTGAAGAAGGCGTGCCGGTCCGCCGTCACCAGGGCGTCGGCATAGTCCCAGTTCATCTCGAACTGGCCGTTCGCGTCCTCGTGGTCGTTCTGATAGGGACCCCAGCCGAGCTGCTGCATCGCATCGCAGATCTCGGCGATGACCTCGTAGCGGCGCATCAGGGCCGAGATGTCGTAGCAGGGCTTCTCCTGCCCATCGCGTCCGTCGGCCACGGCATCGCCCTCGGGCGAGACCAGGAAATACTCGCACTCGACGCCGTGCTTCAGCCGATAGCCTTTTGCCAGCGCTGCCTCGCCGACGCGCTTTAGCGTGTTCCGTGGCGCCTGCTCGACCGGCTTGCCGTTCATCCAGAGATCGGCGGCGAGCCAGCCGACCTCGGGCTTCCACGGTAGCTGGATCAGGCTGGCGGGATCGGGCAGCGCGAACATGTCGGCATCAGCCGGCGTCATGTCGAGCCAGGTGGCGAAGCCGGCGAAGCCCGCGCCTTCCTCCTGCATCTGGGCGATCGCGCTGGCCGGCACCAGCTTTGCGCGCATCACGCCGAACAGGTCCAGGAACGAGATCTGGAAGTACTTGATGCCGCGGTTGTTGGCCTCGAGCGCGAGATTGATCATCGGTCCCTCACTGCCCCGGTCCAGTGCCAGCGCGGCAATCCATCACCCGGCAATCCATCAATAGGCCGCTTGACCGGGGATCCAGTTGGTGCCCGCCAGCGGCACCTGCGCCATCGCCGCCGCCTCGACGGTCAGCGCGACCAGATCTTCGGGTTCAAGATTGCGGACGTCAGACTTGCCGCAGGCACGCGCCAGCGTCTGCAACTCCAGCGTCATGACGTTCAGGTAGTTGGCCAGGCGCCGTCCGCCCATCACCGGGTCAAGCCGTTTGGCCAGCGTCTCGTCCTGCGTGGTGATCCCGGCGGGGTCCTGCCCCTCGTGCCAGTCGTCATAGGCGCCCGCGGTGGTGCCCAGCGCCTGGTACTCCGCCTCCCAGCGCGGATCGTTGTCCCCAAGCGCCACCAGCGCGGCTGAGCCGATCGAGACGGCATCAGCGCCGAGCGCCAGGATCTTGGCGACATCCGCGCCGTTGCGTACCCCGCCCGAGACCACGAGCTGCACCTCGCGGTGCATCCCCAGCTCCTGCAAGGCCCGCACCGCGGGCCTGATCGCCGATAGGGTCGGGATGCCCACATGCTCGATAAACACGTCCTGCGTCGCCGCGGTACCGCCCTGCATACCGTCCAGCACGACGACGTCGGCACCCGATTTCACCGCCAGCGCGACGTCGTAATAGGGCCG
>JBCCSW010000112.1:0-11012 GCA_039199465.1 Pseudomonadota bacterium | reverse complement strand
CGCCACGGCCTTCGCCGATCTCGGCTTCGACGTCGATGTGGGCCCGCTGTTCCAGACGCCCGAGGAGGCGGCGCAGGACGCGATTGACAGCGACGTGCATGTCGTCGGCATCTCGTCACAGGCGGCCGGGCACAAATGGCTGGCGCCCAAGCTGATCGAGGCGCTGGCGGCCCAGGGCGCCGACGATGTCGTGGTGATCTGCGGCGGTGTGATCCCGCCCGACGACTATGACTTCCTGAAGTCCCGCGGCGTGAAGGCGATCTTCGGCCCCGGCACCAATATCCCCGAAGCTGCGGGTCAGGTTCTGGAACTGATCCGCGAGGCACGCCGCCTGCAGGCCGCGGAATAGCGCAGAGGCGCGCGCCTGCCGGCGCGGCGTCCCCACGTTCGATGGCTGAGGTGCCGGAGGCGCCGGCGGCCCCCAGCGCAGCGCCTTAGCCGGTGACGCCGCCCCTGCGCCCGATGCGTGACCCGAGGCCGAGCAGCGCTGCGGACGAGATGAGCAGCAGCCCGGTTGCAGGTAGCGGCACCACGGTGGTCGGCGCTTCGTCCACGACGACTGAGGACAGCAGGTTGCCGAAGTTGTCGTCACCGTCTTGGATGATCGTCACCTGTCCAAGGATGGGCGCGGCCACGGTGAAGGCATAGCTGAACGTGGCGAAGGCATCGCTGCTGCTGAGCGTGATCACCTGCTCACCCAGGATGCCGTTGGTGATGGAGACCCGCGTCGTGTTGTCGTCGAGCCCGGTCCTGAAGTCGTTCCCGCCGAGCACGAGGCTGAGCGTGTAGGTCTGGCCCGGCGCAAACGACAGATCGGGGGAGGTGAGCGTCGCGCCGCCCGTGCTCGACCCGTCGAGATCCAGGCATCCGCCCGAGGGGCAGGACAGCCCAAACCCGCCATCGTTGAAGAGATCCGTCGATCCGGCATCGAGCGAGAACTGGTCGAAAGCCGTGAAGTCTGCAATGCCGCTGGCCGGGGCCAGCGCTGCCGCCTCATCGGCGAAGTCCTCGGAAAAGATCGACACCGCGCCCGCTGCCGCGACCGACGCGAGATACAGGCTGAGCGACAACGCACCCGCTTTGAACATGATTTACCCCAAGTTCCCCCGAGCGGGCACACTACGGGGCCAGGAGGGTTCTTCGCAAAGCGTTCGCGTGTCCTCCTCGCGGAATACAGCCGTCGGTTGCTAGTGGTGCGCAGCAACTATCAGTTAACGCGTGCTGAACGCGCGAACTGCCCGGGTGCACGGTGTGCGCGGTGGCGCCGACGGCGGTCGGGCATGCTGCCAGGCACGAATCACCATGTCGTCATGGGGCGCGATCCGGTCCAGCGATCCTGGCAGTCGGGGCTCCTTTGGGCATCGCGCGGGTCTTCATGCTCGACAGCACCCTTCCCAGGGCCGGCGGTCGCGTGCTGAGACATGTCGGCGAAGCAGGCCGCGGCGGGGCCCAGCCGTGATCCGGCCGCGGCGCATCCAGGATCGGGAGAGTGTCGATGAGGGTTTCTGTGGTGGGCGCCGGGGGCGTGGGTGGCATGCTCGCGGTGCGGCTGGCCGCGGCGGGAACGCCGGTTGGCGTGATCGCGCGAGGTGCCCATCTGGCGGCCATGCAGGACGGTCCCCTGGTGCTGCAGACGCCGGAGGAGACGGTCGAAGCGCCGGCGACGGCGGCGGCGGACGGTGCCGCGCTGGTGGCAGCGATGGGTACACCCGGGCCGGAGGACATCGTGGTCTTCGCGGTGAAGGGGCAGGACCTCGACGGTGCGATGGAGGCCGCGGCGCCGCTCATGGCGGGCGGGGCGCCGGTGCTGCCGTTCCTGAACGGGGTCGAGGCGACGGCGCGGCTGGATGCCCGCTACGGCTCGGGGCGCAGCCTGATCGGCATCGCCCGCATCGGTGCCCATATCGGCACGCCCGGGCGGATCATGCAGACCACGCCGCGCGCAAGCTACGTCATCGGCCTTCCTGACGGCAGCCAGGACGGGGCGGCCGCGGCCGTCCGGCGTTGTTTCCAGAACGCCGGGATCACCGTGCCCGACTGCGAGGATGTGCGGCTCGAGCTCTGGCGCAAGTTCTCGATGCTGGCTCCCTTCGCGGGCACGACCGCCGGGGCCCGCACCGATGCCGTCGGGGTCTGCGCCACGCCCGCGCTGCTCGATCTATACCGGGCGCTGTCGGAGGAGGTCGTGGCGCTCGCCGCGGCCGAGGGGGTGGCGCTGCCCGCCGACACGACCGAGCAAGGCATCTCGATGATTGGGCGCTTCCAGCCGGGTGTTCGCTCGTCGATGAGCCATGACCTCGATGTCGGCAAACCGATCGAGCTCGACTGGTTGAACGGCGCGGTCGTGCGCCTCTCGGCCGCCCATGGTCTTGCCGCTCCCGCCAACGCCGCGGTCGCTGCGCTCCTGACGCCTTTTCGCGACGGTCCACCCAAGGCGGCGTGACAGTCTGCGTCGCTGGCGGCGTGATGGATGGGATCATGCCGCACGGGTGCCCGCCACACGGGTGCCCGCCACACGGGTGCCCGCCGCACGGGTGACCGCCGCGCCGCTCGGTGTTACAGGCGCCTGATGACGGGTGACGCAACAGTACCCGACGGCACCGGCGTGCTGTCGGTGGATCGAGAGGCGGGGCGCGCCTTTGTCCGGGGCGATCCTGACCGGCTGGTCGACATCTCGAAGACCGATCGCCACGGCCAGCCGCTGCGGACGGTGATCGACATGGGCACGGGGCTGGTGCGCAACGATCCGATCCCATCCGACGAGGACCTCGCCCGCTTCTATGCCGAGGATTATCGCAAGGACTACAAGGCCGCCGAGCGGCCCCGCGCACGGCAGGTGCTTCGGAACTTTCGGCGCGTGGCGGCGCATGTCGAGGTGCATGCCGCGGTCATCCTGCCACGTCCGCGCGTCCTCGATGTCGGGGCGGGCTCGGGCGAGTTCCTGTTCACGATGGCCGACCTCGGCAAAGAGACGCGCGGGATCGAGCCCAACCGCGCCTACGCCGCCCATTGTCGCGAGGCGCTGGGCCTCGACGTGCAAACCGCGCCGCTGTCGCCCGACCTGTTCGACGCCGGATCGGCCGATCTGATCCGGCTGCACCACGTCCTGGAGCATCTGAACGACCCTGTCGGCTATCTCGCCATGATCGCGCACTGGCTGGCGCCAGGCGGCGTGCTGTGGATCGACGTCCCGGACATCGAGGGCTATGCCCGCTCAAAGAGCCGGGGCGGCATGTTCCACTACGGCCATATCTTCAACTTCTGCCCGGAGACGCTGCGCATGACGGCCGCGCTGGCGGGGCTTGCCGAACATGCCTCGACCGCGGCGTCGTCGCGCCGGCGCATGGGCGGCTTCTTCGAGCGGGCGGCGCATCCCGTGACCGACAGCCGGCCCACCGACCCCGAGACGGCCGCGCGCGTGAAGGCTGCCATCGATGCGCATTATGCGGGTCAGGCCCGGGACGCCGCCGATGGCGCCTCGCGGGCGATCCGGCGGCCGCTCGCGAAGCTCTCGGCGCGGCTTGAGGAAAGCTGGAGCGCGATCCTGGCCGGTGGCGGGGCGGCGGCGATCGGCCGGCGCGAGACCGCGCGGCTCCGCACCCGCCTGCGCGCGGCCGGCCTGATGGCTTGACCGCCGGCGGCCGGGGCTAGACCAAGGACAAAACAACCCCGGGAGGAGCGGCCATGGCAGACGGCGAGACGCGCGAGGATGTGCGCCCGGCGCAGCGTGAGGAGCTTTCGGCCAATCGCGACGACGCGCTGAAGGAAGCGGCACTGCGCTATCACGAGGGTCCCGACGGCGCCGGTAAGCTGGCGATCCGCGTCACCAAGCCGATGGCGACGCAGCGCGACCTGTCGCTGGCCTATTCGCCCGGCGTGGCCGAGGCCTGCATGCGCATCAAAGCGACCCCGGCCGATGCGTATCGCTATACGGGCAAAGGCAACCGCGTCGCCGTGATCTCGAACGGCACGGCGGTGCTGGGTCTCGGCGCCATCGGTGCCCAGGCGTCGAAACCGGTGATGGAGGGCAAGGTCGCGCTGTTCAAGAAGTTCGCCAATATCGACGGCTTCGATATCGAGGTGAACGAGACCGACCCCGAGAAGCTGGCCGATATCGTTTGTGCGCTGGAGCCCACCTTCGGCGCGGTCAACCTGGAAGACATCAAGGCGCCCGACTGCTTCATCGTCGAGCGGCTCTGCAAGGAGCGGATGGGCATCCCCGTCTTCCATGACGACCAGCATGGCACGGCCATCGTGGTGGCCGCCGCCGCGATCAACGCGCTGCACATCGCGGGCAAGCGGTTCGAGGACATCCGCATCGTCTCGACCGGCGGCGGGGCAGCGGGGATCGCCTGCCTCGACATGCTGCTGAACCTCGGCGTGAAGCGCGAGCACGTGTTCCTCTACGACATCAACGGCCTGGTGCATCGGGGCCGCGACGACCTGGACGACACCAAGCGCAGCTATGCCCAGCCGGAAGGCGGGCCGGCGCTGGCCGAGGCGATCGTGGGCGCGGATCTGTTCCTAGGCCTGTCGGCGCCACGGCTCCTGAAGCCCGAGATGGTGCAGGCCATGGCGGCCGATCCGATCATTCTGGCGCTGGCCAATCCCGAGCCCGAGATCTGGCCGACCGATGCGACCGCGGCGCGGCCCGACGCCATCGTCGCCACCGGTCGGTCGGACTTTCCCAACCAGGTCAACAACGTCCTTTGCTTCCCGTTCATCTTCCGCGGCGCACTCGACGTGCAGGCCAGCCAGATCAACGAGGAGATGAAGGTGGCCTGCGCCGAGGCGATCGCGAGCCTGGCACGCCTGACCTCCTCGGCCGAGGCCGCCGCCGTCTATCGGGGCGAGCGGCTGGTCTTCGGGCGCGACTACCTGATCCCGAAGGCCTTCGATCCGCGACTGCTGGGCCAGATCGCCGCCGCCGTCGCCGGCGCCGCCATGCGGACCGGCGTCGCCGCGATGCCGCTGGAGGACGTGGCGTCCTATCGCCGGCGCCTTGATGCGAGCGTGTTCCGCTCGGGCCTTTTGATGAAGCCGGTCTTCGAGGCGGCGCGGGCGTCGGAACGGCGGATCGTGTTCGCCGAGGGCGAGGACGAGCGCGTCCTGCGCGCCGCCCAGTCGATGCGCGAGGAGGGCGTCGACCGCCCCATCCTGATCGGCCGACCCGAGGTGATCGACAACCGGATCGAGCGGGCCGGGCTCACGATCCGGCCGGGACAGGATTTCGAGATCTGCAATCCCGACGACGATCCGCGCTATCGCGACTATTGGGAGACCTATCACACGCTGATGGAGCGGCGGGGCGTCACGCCCGATCTCGCACGCACGATCATCCGCACGAACACGACCGCGATCGCTGGCATCATGGTGCATCGCGGCGATGCCGACAGCATGATCTGCGGCACCTTCGGCACCTATGCCTGGCACCTGAACTACGTGGCTCAGATCCTGGCCGGTGGCGAGGCCCAGCTCAGGCCGCAGGGCGCGCTGAGCCCGGTTATCCTGGACCAGGGCACGATCTTCATCGCGGACAGCCAGGTGCATTACGACCCCTCGCCCGAAGAGGTGGCCGGCATCGCCATCGCGGCCGCACGCCATATCCGCCGCTTCGGGATGACGCCGAAGGTGGCGCTGCTTTCGCACTCGGTCTTCGGCAGCCTGGATACCGAGAGCGGGCGGAAGATGCGCCGGGCGCTCGAACTCCTCGACCGGCTGGAGGTCGACTTCGAGTACGAGGGCGAAATGCACGCCGACCATGCGCTGAACCCCGAGCTGCGCGCGCGGATCTTCCCGAACTCGCGCCTGACGGGCGCGGCCAACTGCCTGATCTTCGGCTCGGTCGACGCGGCATCCGGGGCGCGCAACATCCTGAAGCAGCTCTCTGGCGGGTTGGAGGTCGGCCCGATCCTGATGGGCATGGGCAACAAGGCCCATATCGTCAGCCCCTCGGTCACGCCGCGTGGCCTGCTGAACATCGCGGCGCTGGCAGGAACCCCGGTGCATCACTACGCGTGACGACGGCGCGACCCTTCGGCCTGCATACCTCCGTCGCGACGACATCGGCGGACGGTCTGTGCCGCCGCGCCGCTTGGGGGGTGCCGCTCATCGATGACGTGGTCGCGCGGCCCGTGACCCTCGACGGACTGCGACCCGGGGGCGGAGGCTTAGGAAAGCGGTCTGGCAAAGCGGTCTGGCGAGGGGTGGTGCTGTCCGCACTTCAGCCGATGCTCGAGCGTCGACGCCTGCCCAGGCGGCGACACGGCAGCCTCGCCATGCGCCTCGTCCTGATGATGCCGCAGGTCCGGCCCCTCGCAAGCGCGCCGTCCGTCGACGTCGATTGGGCCTGCCGGCGCTGGCCTCGCCCATCTTGCCGGCCGGGCCGGGCGGGGCTAAGCGTGCCGGCGGGGGGCGAAGGGGGAACGCGATGCGACTGCTGCGGCTGAGGCACCTCGTCGCCACGTCGTCGCTCGGCGCCCCCGTCGACGCGATCCGCCAGCGGCTGCGGCTGCTCGGCACGCTGCGCCATCCGGAACTGGGGCCGCTCCTCGCCGAGAACCTGATGATGGACCGCGCTCTGGACCGGCTGGTGACGCCGGGCACGCGCTGCGTCGATGTCGGCGCGCATCTCGGCTCGATGACCATGGCTTTCCGCCGCCGTGCCGCCGGCCTCCGCCACATTGCAGTCGAGGCCAGTCCGACCAAGGCGGCATGGCTGGCCGAACGGCTGTCCGATGTCGATGTCCGGCCGGTCGCCGTGTCGGATACGACCGGCCATGTCAGCTTCTACGAGAACCTCGCCCAGCCCGGCTTCAGCTCCCTCGCCGACCGCAGCGGCCGTGGGGCGACAGCCGAGATCACGGTCGAAGCTGTCCGCCTGGACGACCTGCTCGACGGTATTGAGATCGGCTTCATGAAGATCGACGTCGAGGGTTTCGAGCTGCAGGCGATCAGGGGCGCCGAGGCCACGATCCGCCGCTGCCGGCCGACGCTGTTGTTCGAGGCTGGCGCCGCCACCGACGGCGATGTCGACCAGTCGGCCTATGACGCGCTCTTCGATCTTCTGACCGGGCCGCTCGGCTATGAGGTGCGCGCTGTGGTGGACTTCGTGCACGATCGCCCGGCGATCGACGCCGCGCTTTTCCGACGCTACCGGACGTATCCCTTTACCGCCTTCAACTTCGTGGCCACCCCGGTCTAGGGCTGGCGGCCGCGCCATTGCTCCGGCCTTTGTCGCCCGAACGATCACGAACACGCAGACCTTAGTGCCGTCCGCCGGCCGCCGCGCCCTGCCGGCGCTTCCTTCGACGCGTCGGGATGCTATGAGAGCCCTCAGAAGGAAAAGAAGTGCAGGGAGGGTGCGGATGAGCCGCTATGACGAGGTTCACGGCGCCTGGAAAGCCGATCCGGAAGCCTTCTGGATGGGCGCGGCCGAGGCCGTCGACTGGGACGTCGCGCCGACCCGTGCGCTGGACGACAGCGGGGCGCCGTTCTACCGCTGGTTCGCCGACGGCAAGGCCAACACCTGCTTCAACGCTGTCGACCGGCATGTCGCGGCCGGCCATGGCGACCGGGTCGCGATCATCCATGACAGTCGCATCACGGGCCTGCAGCAGAAGATCACCTATGCCGAGCTGCAGGCGCGCGTCGCCCGCCTGGCCGGGGCGCTTGCCCGCTCGGGTGTTGGCCAGGGCGACCGCGTGGTCATCTACATGCCGATGGTGCCCGAGGCGGCGGTGGCGATGCTGGCCTCTGCACGCCTCGGCGCTGTGCATTCGGTCGTGTTCGGCGGCTTCGCGGCGAACGAGCTGGCGGTCAGGATCGACGATGCGAAGCCGAAGGCGGTGATCGCGGCCTCCTGCGGGCTCGAGCCCGGGCGCGTGGTGCCCTACAAGCCGATGGTCGACGGCGCGATCGACATGGCGGCCCACAAGCCCGACTTCTGCGTGATCCTGCAGCGCGAACAGCAGACATGCGACCTGATCGAGGGCCGCGATCACGACTGGGACATCTTCCAGGACGGCGCGGGCGATGCGCCCTGCGCCTCGGTCGGCGGCGCCGATCCTGTCTACATCCTCTACACATCGGGCACGACCGGACAGCCCAAGGGCGTGATCCGGCACAATGGCGGGCATATGGTGGCCCTCACCTGGTCGATGGGCGCGGTCTATGGCGTGGGCGCCGGCGATGTCATGTTCACCGCGTCGGATGTCGGCTGGGTGGTCGGCCACAGCTACATCGTCTACGGCCCGCTGCTGGTCGGCGCGACGACGGTGATGTTCGAGGGCAAGCCCATCGGCACCCCAGATGCCGGGGTGTTCTGGCGCATTATCGCCGAGCATGGCGCGAAGGTCATGTTCACCGCGCCCACGGCGTTCCGGGCCGTGAAACGTCAGGACCCGGAAGGCGACTTCATCGCTCAGACCCCGATGCCGAGCCTGGAGCGGCTTTACTTTGCGGGAGAGCGCGCAGATCCCGCCACGGTCGCCTGGACTGCCGAAAAGCTGGGCGTGCCGGTGATCGACAACTGGTGGCAGACCGAGACCGGGTGGCCGATCGCCGCCAATCCCGCCGGCCTCGGGCTGATGCCGATCAAGGAGGGCTCGCCCTCGGTCGCGATGCCTGGCTACGATGTCTGCATCCTCGATCCAGACGGTCGCGAGCGTCCGCGCGGCGAGTTGGGGGCCATCGCGATCCGCCTGCCGCTGCCGCCCGGGACGTTGCCGACGCTGTGGAACGCGGATGCGAGGTTTCAGAAGAGCTATCTCGACCGGTTTCCCGGCTTCTATGAGACCGGCGATGCAGGCTATATCGACGAGGACGGCTATCTGTTCATCATGGCGCGCACCGACGACGTGATTAACGTCGCAGGCCACCGGCTTTCAACCGGTCAGATGGAGGAGGTGCTGCTGCGCCATCGCGACATCGCCGAGGTCGCGGTAATCGGCGCGCAGGACGAGCTGAAGGGCCAGGTGCCGGTGGGGTTCCTCTGCCTCAATGCAGGCTGCAATCGCCCGCCGGCCGAGATCGTCGACGAGGCGGTCGCCCTGGTCCGCAGCGAGATCGGTCCGGTCGCCTTCTTCAAGCAGGCGGCGGTGGTCGAGCGGCTGCCGAAGACGCGTTCGGGCAAGATCCTGCGCGGCACGATCGCCAAGATCGCCGACGGCGAGGATGTCAGGGTGCCGGCTTCCATCGACGACCCGCTCATCCTAGATGAATTGGCGACGGCTCTCGGCGGCCTGGGCTTCAAACCGGGCAAGGCGCTACGCGCCGGGCCCTAGCGCGGCTCCGGTCTGCTGCGAAGACTGATGCGATAGCTTGGTCTCGGCGGCGTCGGCGCTGCCCACGCAGTCGTGATGCGTCGAATGGGCGCCGTCGGACAGTTCGCGCCACAATTGCGTCAAGGTGCAGCCGGTATGATCCTATGTGTACATCGACGCGAATTCTACGGCTCGGCGCTTTGATTTGGCGGGGTCTGCCACGGACGGCGCGATTGTGGGGCGATCATGCTTAGCGGCATTAAGGTGCTTCTGGCCGAGGACAATCCGACCAATCAACTGGTCGCCACGCATATGCTGGAGAACCTCGGTGCCGGCGTTGTTCTGACAGACAACGGCGTAGACGCGATCGAGGCCGCGCGCCGAGACAGTTTCGACGTCCTGCTGGTCGATATTCAGATGCCCGGCATGAGCGGCGAGCAAGTGATCCGTGAGGTGCGTGAGCGCCCGGGTCCGAACGCCGCCGTACCGATCATCGCGCTCACCGCCTATGTCGGCCCCGTCGAGCGGGATGCCATGGCGCGTTGCGGGGCGGACGGGGTGATCAGCAAGCCGATCCTCTCGATCGAGGGATTCGGCGACGAGATCCGGCAGATCATGGAGCGGCGTAAGCCGCCCGCGGCCGAGCGCCATGCCAATGGCGCCGAGGGCGCGGCGGGCGGCCTGCTGCCGGAACTGGCCGACCATCCCGTGTTCGACGCGGGCGCGCTGGCATCCTTTGCGGGCCTCGCCGGCCTGGGCCGCGTCGCCGCGCTGATCGACCAGGCCCGCTCGGACCTGGCCGAGGAGGCCGAAACGCTGGCGAGCGCCATCGAGCGGCGCGATCAGAAGGCCGTCGACGGCTCGACGCACAAGATCTGCGGCATGGCCGGCGCAGTCGGTGCCATGCGTCTCGATTGTCTGGCGCGGGCGCTGAACACCCGGGCCCCAGGGCCATGTGATATGCGCTATTCGGCCGTCGTGCGCACGGTATGGGACGATACCGACAAGGCCCTTGCCACCTGGGCGGCCGAGTCGTCACGCCAAGCCTGACAGCATTAGAGTAGTAGATTGCGACTAATTTATTTGGGTCGGCAAGTTCGGATTCGATGACTCTTTACGCGTATTTTGTCGAATTTTGCCCTTTAACAGCACTGATTACAGGCGAAATCTTGCCTTTAGGCTCGTTTCGTGCGGATATCGACACCAGGGCTTCCTAAAGACTTGCTTTTCTGGACGTTGCTCCACCCTTCCGTGCTGCGGAAGGCAGCAAACAAGGGGGCGAAACGGCGTGGCAGATACTGATCAGAAAGCGCGGGCCGCCGGTCAGGTGCGGTCGCTGACGCGGGCGTTGTCGCTCATGCGCCATCTGGCAGCGGCGAATGAAGGCATGTCGCTGACGGAGCTTTCGGAGGCCGCGGGACTTCCGCCATCGACCACACACCGCCTGCTCACGACGCTGGAGGCGGAGCGCTTCGTGCGGCCCGACCCGCAGGGCGGCGTCTGGCGGGTCGGCGTCGCGGCATTCTATGTCGGCGCCTCCTTCGCGCGCTCGCGCGACAAGCTAGCCCTGACCAGACCCTATCTACGCCGACTGATGGAGGTGTCGGGCGAGACCGCGAACCTCTTCGTCGAGAGCGATGGTGAGGCGGTCTGCATCGGACAGATCGAAAGCCGCCACGCCATGCGCGCCATCACCGGCGTCGGCGGGCGGATCGCGCTGCACGCCTCCGGCGCGGGCAAGGTGCTGCT
>JBCCSW010000111.1:0-11243 GCA_039199465.1 Pseudomonadota bacterium | reverse complement strand
GCCTCTCCCACCGGCATCTGGCGGACGAGCAATTGCGCCGCGATCAACTCCTCGGCGGTGAACACTTGTTGCGAGACGTCCTCGCTCACGCCGGTCGTCGCCATCAGGATGTCCCGCTCTGTGTCTCGGTCAGGATAGGGAACGTCGATCTGTACCAGGAAGCGATCGAGCTGTGCTTCCGGCAGCGGATACGTGCCCTCCTGCTCGATCGGGTTCTGCGTCGCCAGGACGTGGAACGGCCGCGTCAGCGAGCGGGTCTGACCGGCGACGGTCACCTCTTTCTCCTGCATCGCCTGCAACAGGGCCGACTGCGTCCGGGGCGAGGCACGGTTGATCTCATCGGCCAGCAGAAGCTGGGTGAAAATCGGACCCTCGATAAACTTGAAGACGCGCTGACCGCCCTGGCCTTCCTCCAACACTTCTGAGCCGAGGATGTCGGCGGGCATCAGGTCGGGGGTGAACTGAATGCGCTTTGCACCGAGGCCGAGCACGGTACCCAGCGTCTCGACCAGACGGGTCTTGGCGAGGCCCGGCACCCCGACCAGCAGCGCATGTCCGCCCGAGAGGATGGCGGTCAGCGCCAATTCGACCACGTCCTCCTGCCCGACGATGCGCTTGGCGATCTCGCCGCGAGCGCGGGCGAGGGTCGCGCCGGCTTCCTCCAGCGCCTTCACAGGATCCGTCATGCCACCTCCTCTGCCCCTCGACAGGTGCCCTTCGCCGCGGCGCGCCGGACCGTCGCCCGCGCGTCGGCCATGGCGCGCCCGCCCCTATTGGCGGGCCGCCTGCCGGACGCCTACCTTCGGAAACTATAGGGCACGACAAAAAGGCAAAGGGTAGCGATGATGGTTTCGGATGACGATGTCGAGACGAATGCCGCGACGCGTGCCACAATGCACACGCATGGAAAAACCCCTGCCGCACCAAATCGGCCGGATGCCGATGCGCTCGCCAAGGCCCTGACCGCGGCGACAAAGAAGGCCAAGGGGCCGCCGCCCGTGCATCTCTGGAACCCGCCCTATTGCGGCGATCTGGACATCCGGATCGGGCGTGACGGGCTGTGGTGGTACCTCGGCACCCCGATCGGGCGCGAGGCGCTGGTGAAGCTGTTCGCCTCGGTCCTGAAGCTGGAGGAGGGCCGCTACTACCTCGTCACCCCGGTCGAAAAGATCGGCATCACGGTCGATGACGCGCCCTTCGTCGCGGTGGATTTCGAAGCGCAAAGCGGCGAGCGCGGCCAGGTCCTGGTGTTCGAGACCAATGTCGGCGACCTGACTGAGGCCGGGCCCGACAACCCGATCCGCGTCTCCTTCGACCCAGAGACGGGGGAACCCGCGCCCTACGTCCATGTGCGCCGGGGGCTGGAGGCGCTGATCGACCGCAAGAGCTTCTATCGCCTTGCCGATATCGGTGAGATCCGCCCGCATGATGACGAGGACTGGTTCGGCGTGGTCTCGGCCGGGCTGTTCTTCCCGATCCAGAAGGCGGCCGCCCTGGCAACGTGAGGCAAGTTCGATTGCGAAGGCATAGGAACCCGCCCGCTCGACCGGGCGAGACCCCAAAGGATCAGTGCTTGTTGTGGCCGTGCTTCTTGAGTGCCATCAGCGCCGTCGCGATCAGGCCCGTCGGCACCGCGACCACCCCGATGCCGATCAGCATCACGATGCCGGTGAAGATGCGCCCGCCCGTCGTGATCGGCACGACATCGCCATAGCCGACCGTCGTCAGCGTCGCGATCGCCCACCACATGCTGGCAGGGATCGAGGAGAACGCCTCCGGCTGCTCCCGATGCTCGAACAGATAGATCCCGACGGCGGAGAGGTAGAGCACGATCATCCCGGCGAAGAGCACGACGATGAGCTCGTCTTTCACGGCCGCGACCGCGCGCCCCAGCCGCCCCGCGGCATCCTCGCCCTGCGCGAGCTTGAGAAGCCGGACGAGGCGGATGAGGCGCAGCGTCCGGAATGCCGCATAATCAGGCAGAAGCAGGATGATCGACGGCAGGAACGACAGCAGATCGACGATGCCCATCGGGCTCAGCGCATAGCGCAGCGGCCGGCGCGCCACGATCAGCCGCAGGACATATTCGAGCGCGAAGATGACCACGGCGCCGATCTCGACCACGACCAGGATCGGCGGCGCCCAATCGGGAAGATCAGGCACCGTCTCCAACGCGATCGACACGGCCGTGGTGATGATCAGCGTGGTGACGAGCACCGGCACTGCACGGCCGAAGCGGGGGTGACGGCCGTCCAGCGCCGCCCGGGCGCACCCATAGAGACGGCGCTGACGGCGGGCCTTCCGCTTCGCCAGCGCCGCCGCGCGGCCCTCGGCGGCATCCTTGGCCCGATGCCCTGCCCCATGGGGTGCGCTGGGCGGTCGTGCGTCGCGGTTGGCCCCTCGATCCGTATCGCGATCCATTCGGTGATCACGCGACGTGGCGCCGGTGTTGGCAACCCCCAACGATGCCGAGCGATGCTGTCGACCGAAGATGCTGAACGAAACTGCGCGCTTGATCCGGGCGGGTGGCGAGCGCACATCCACCCTATGCCGCTTACCCGAGACGACATTGACAGGGCGCTCGCCCTGCCGCCGCTTGGCGAGAGATCGGATTTCGACCTCCATGGCGGAGCGGATGCCGTGATGCGCCAGCGGGCGCGCGGGGGCGATGCGTGGCCCGAGCGGCCGGCCGCAGTGCTCTGCCCGCTGGTGGAGCGGGCGGATGGCCTGCATGTCGTCCTTACCGTCCGCGCGCGTCATCTGAAGCACCATGCCGGCCAGATCTCGTTTCCCGGCGGCAAGGTCGAGCACGACGATCCCTCGGCGCTGCATGCCGCGCTGCGCGAGGCTGAGGAGGAGATCGGCCTCGCCGCGCACTGTGTGGAGGTGGTCGGCTCGATGGACAGCTACCTCACTTCGACCGCCTTTCGCGTCAGCCCCTTCGTTGGGCTCGTCCCGCCGGACTGGCGTGCCCGGCCAGATCCGTCCGAGGTAGACGAGGTCTTCGAGTGCCCGCTCGACTTTTTGATGCACCCGGACAATCGGCGCCGCGATCACCGGCTGCACGGCGCCGGCCGGCGGTACTTCTATGCGATGCCCTGGGGCGACTATTACATCTGGGGCGCGACGGCGGGCATGCTGAAGAGCCTGTCGGACAGGCTCGCAGCACTCGGCCTTGTCGGGGCGGAGGCGACTTCGGCCGACTTGCCGCCGCCCCCTATCGCCCCGGCCGCGCGCGCCATGTCCTGAGCCCGGGCGCCGGCAATGACCGAGACGCCAAGGCTCGCCATCGACCCATCCTGGGAAACAGAGCGCCGGCTCGGGCGCGATCTTCTCGATCGGCCGGGCCTGACCGACGTGATGGACGCACTGGACGGTGAAGCGGTGCTGGTCGGCGGCGCAGTGCGCGACAGTCTGATGGGCCGGCCCGCAGGCGATGTGGACCTGTCGACGCCACTGACGCCCGAAACGGTGCGCGCGCGTTTGACCAAGGCGGGTCTCAAGGCCATCCCGACCGGGATCGAGCACGGCACCGTCACCGCGGTCGCCCAGCATGCGGCCTTTGAGATCACCACTTTTCGCGCGGATGTGCAGACCGATGGCAGGCGGGCCACGGTCGCCTTCTCAACCGACATGGCCGCGGATGCCGAGCGGCGCGATTTCACGATGAACGCGCTCTATGCGACCCAAGACGGGCGGGTGCTCGATCCGCTCGGCGGGCTCGCTGATCTCGCCGCGCGGCGCGTGCGCTTCATCGGATCGCCCGAGGCGCGGATCCGCGAGGACTACCTGCGCATCCTGCGCTTTTTTCGCTTCACCGCCTGGCATGCCTGCGCGGGCGAGGACGGTATCGATGCAGAGGGGCTGGCGGCCTGCGCGGCGCTCGGTGCGGGCGTCGAACGCTTGGCGCGCGAGCGCATCGGCCACGAGATGCGGCGCCTGCTGGCGGCACCGGACCCAGCCACGGCCACGGCGGCGATGGCGGCAAGCGGCGTGCTGGCGCGCTGCCTGCCGGGCGCCAACGCGGCCGTCCTCGCCCCCCTCGTTCATGTCGAGCGGGCGCTCGGCCGCGCACCTGACTGGCGCTTGCGCCTCGTGGCGATGGGTGGCGAGGATGCTTCGGCTTCCCTGCGCCTCAGCCGCGCCGAGGCGCGCACCTTGGAGACCTGGATGGCAGCCGTCGCCAAGGGCGCCAGCCCCGCCGCCACCGCCTGGCGCCACGGTGCGGAGGCCGGTTGGGCCGCGCTGATCCTCGGCGTCGTCGCGGGTCAGCCGTTGCCCGAGCGCGACGCCGCCCAACGCCTGATCGCCGATGCCGCGACGGCCGAAATCCCGATCGCCGCCGCGGATCTCGTCGCCAGCGGCATTCGCCCGGGCCCCAAGCTGGGTGAGGCGCTGGCAGCGGCCGAACGTGCCTGGATCGAGAGCGGCTTCGCACTGGACAAGTCAGCCCTGCTGACGGAGTTTGGCGGTCGGAGCGCCGGCTAACGGACGGTGCCCATCCAAGCTGCCCGGCAAACCCATGGCGACCGACCTCAACATCGACACGCTGCTGGCGCTCGCGGGTTATGCCGTCGCCTCGACCTGGACGCCTGGGCCCAACAACATGATGCTCGCGTCCTCGGGGGCGACCTTCGGCTGGCGCGCGACGCAGCCGCACGCGATGGGCGTCGCAGTCGGCTTTCCGCTGATGTTCTTCCTGGTGGCGCTCGGCCTCGGGCAGGTGTTCGAGGCAGCACCCATGTTTCGCTTGGCACTCGGCTGGCTCGGCTGCGGCGTGATGCTGTGGCTCGCATGGCGCATCGCCACGGCGGCGCCACCCGCCGCGCCGGACGTTTCGAACAACGTGGGCGCCGCCACAGCGGGCACGCGCGATGCCGGTGGCAGCGGGCACAGACCGCTCACCTTCGCCGGCGCCGCGGCCTTCCAATGGGTCAATCCCAAGGCGTGGGTGATGTCGATCGGTGTCTCGGCTGCCTTCGTCTCGGGCCGCGATCCGATAGGCGAGGCCGCGCTCGGCACGCTGGTGTTCCTCGGCAGCGGGCTCACCTCGGCGCAGGCCTGGGCGCTGCTCGGCGCGGGCGCCGGCCGATTGCTCGGCCGCGGCAGCCGCCTGCGGGTCTTCAACGTCGCGATGGGGCTGATGCTCGGCGTCTCGGCGCTCTGGCTTGTGGTCGAGCCGGTCGGTTAGGTCGCAAGCCCTCCGTCACATCCCGCGATCCAGCCCCTCTACGGCCGTCTGCCACCAGGTCTGAGCAGACAGATGGCGTCTGAGCGGTGTGTCGGTGCCTGCCGGCGCCTCCGCGATGTAACGGACGGCCGAGCGCGACGAGAGCCCGTCGAGACCGGCCAGATAGCGCTCTGCCCGATCGACCGAGAAGACGTCACCGGTCTTCTCCGAGAAGTTGCCCGGCAGATCGGTCCAGACCGCCCCGTGCCAGCCGCCCGCGATGCACCACGCCCGCACCGCCTCGGCAATCGCCGGATCGGCCGCCTGCGCGGCACCGGGGCGGCCGGCCATCCAGTCGGCATCAAGGCGCCGCGCCTCGGCATCCAGGTCTTCCTCACCGGCGACGACATAGCCGATGCGCGTCGGCGACGCCCGTTCCCTCAGCGCCAGATCCACGACGGCGCGCAACACGCTCGCCCGGCGCGATCGGATCACGTGGGTCGGGCATGCCTGGCCATGCTCGGCATCGATCACCACGGTCAGTGCGCCATGGCGCTTGAGGCTGACGCGCGAGAACTCGAGCGGCAGCGTGGGCCCGGATGCGATCATCCAGTCGCCCTCGACCCGCGGCGCGAGGTCGTCGAGGTCCCAGATCAGGGAGCCCCAGCCGATGATCGCTATTGCACCCGATGCGGAACCGATCGTCATGCCCTCTGCTCCCGGTCGACCCGTCCCACAATGCCATGTTGCAACCCCTCGCGGCGCCGAGAGCGCGCGCGACGAGATCCCAACAACCGCGCGAGCCTGCGCTGCCTCACGCCCCCCCACCCCTAGGTCAGCGGCCGAGCGCAGCCAAGCAGGAGACCGGACATGACGACCGCTAATCACCGCCCACGGGCCGATCGGATCGCAGAGACAGCAATGCCGCGACGCCGTGCCCTGCGCCTGCTGGCGCTTGGCGGCGTCGGCGCACTGGCCGCCTGCACCGTGCCGACCAGCAGCCAGCGCGCCGCCACCGCGCCCGAGCCCGCCGCACCGACAGCCGGCGCACGTACCACGGCGCGCGGCAGCTTCGTCGGCGCGTCGAACCACGTCACGACCGGTCATGCGCGGGTCGTGTTCGATGCCGGACGGGTGCTGATCGAGCTTGAAGACGACTTCACCTTCGACGGCGCGCCCGATCCGAAGGTGGCGCTCGGCCAGAACGGCTTCGACGCCTCGACGATCATGGGACCGCTCCGCTCGAACACCGGCCGGCAGGTCTATGAGCTGCCCGCCGGCGCGGACATCGGCGCCTATAACGAGGTCTGGATCTGGTGTGAGCGCTTCAACGTGCCGCTGGGCGTCGCGGCGCTGGCGCTGACCTGACGCGTTCGAGATTGCAGCCGCCGCTCATGGCCAACTGGCCTGCGGCGGCATGCTCATCAGCACGGCCTCGATATTGTGGCCGGTCTCCAGACCGAAGCGGGTGCCGCGGTCGTAGACGAGGTTGAACTCGGCATAGCGGCCGCGGCGAAACAGCTGATGGGCGCGGTCCTCCTCATCCCAGGTCTCGTCGCGCCTGCGCTCGGCGATCGGCAGATAGGCGTCGAGGAAGGCGCGACCGACATCCTGCGTGAAGGCGAAATCCGCCGCCCAGTCGCCCGAGCAGTGATCGTCGTAGAAGATCCCGCCGACGCCCCGCGCCTCGCCGCGGTGCTTGATGAAGAAGTACTCGTCCGCCCAGTCCTTGTAGCGGGGATAGAGATCGGCGCCGTGCGGGTCGCAGGCCGTCTTCAGCACGTCGTGGAAGAAGGCCGTGTCCCCATCGACCGGGCGCATCGGGTTGAGGTCGGTGCCGCCGCCGAACCACCAGCTCACCGGCGTCCAGAAAAAGCGCGTGTTCATGTGCACTGCCGGCACCTTGGGCGAGTTGAGATGCGCGACCAGGCTGATGCCCGAGGCCCAGAAGCGCGGATCGTCGGCGAGGCCCGGCAGTTCCTTGCGCGCGGTAAGGCTGCGCTGCGCCATCGCGCCGAGCCTGCCGTAGACGGCCGAGACGTTGACGCCGACCTTCTCGAACACCCGACCACCGCGCATGACGGCCATCGTGCCGCCGCCGCCGTCGCTGCCGTCTTCCGAGGCGCGCTGGGTCTTCGAGCGGTCGAACCGACCAGGGGCACGGTCGGCATGGGGGCCGGTCCACTGGCTGTCCTCCAGCGCCTCGAAGGCCGCGCAGATCCGCTGCTGCAGCTCCGAGAACCACGCCTCGGCCTGTGCCTTCTCGGTGTCCATGCCCTTGGCGCTCGTATCGCCGTCCATCGCCCGTCCTCCAAGCCGCATGGCGGCGCGTCCTGGCCCGCCGCCGGTCAATCCGTTTTTCTCGACTAGACCGCAGCAACGCGCAGGGCTCTGATCGCTGTCAAGCAGGGCTGACAAATCCGCGCCCGGTCGATGACAACCGGGCGACGGGGCAACGGCTTCTTTCCGCGAAGTCGTCACTGCAGACTTTGAAAGCACGATGCGATACGCCAGATGCGCGGAGTACGCCCGCCAAGGGCCGCCACCCGCGGGAGCACCCATGCTCGGCCGGATCGAACGCCTCATCGACCCCTATCGGGACAGCGACCCGTCGCGGCCGTTGCCCGACAGTCTGGTGCCGTTCGTGCTGCACTTCCTGTACCCGGCGCGCTGGGTGATCGCGGCCGGCATGACGCTGGGCCTGATCGGTGCGCTGGCCGAGGCGGCGCTGGTCGCCTTCGCCTCGCAGCTCATCGACATCCTCGCCACGGCCGATCCCGCGCGGTTGTGGAGCGACCACTGGTCGACCCTGACCTTCATGATCGTGGTGGCGCTGATCGTCTATCCGCTGGTCAATATCGGCTATGCGGCGCTGATGGGCTCGGGCTTCTATCCGGCCAATGGCACGACGATCCGCTGGCGCACACACCGGCGCATGCTGCGCCAGTCGATGGGCTTCTTCGCGGACGATTTCGCCGGCCGGATCGCCAACAAGCAGATCCAACTCGCGCCCGCGATTGGCGACAGCGTCTATCATATCACCGACGCGCTGTGGTTTGCGCTGATCTTCATGATCGGCTCCTCGGTGGTGCTGGCCAGCGCCGATGCGCGCCTGCTGCTGCCGCTTGCCCTATGGTTCGCGGGCTTCGTGGCGCTGGCGATCTGGTTCGTGCCGCGCATCACCCTGGCCGGCAAGCGCGTGGCCGAGGCGCGCTCGACCCTCGCCGGGCGCATCGTCGACAGCTACACCAACATCCAGACCGTGAAGCTCTTCGCCCATGCCGAGCGCGAGGAGGCCTATGCCCGCGAGGCGCTGGAGGACTTCCGCTGGGCCTTCGCCGGGCAGACCCGGATGTACACGTACCTGCAGATCGGCATGTCCGGGCTGCACGTCCTGCTGTTCGGCGGCGTGATCGGCTATGCGGTCTATCTCTGGTCGCTGGGGGCGGTGACGCCGGGCACGGTGGCCGCGGCGGTCGCGATCTCGCTTCGCATGTCGGGCCTGGTCGACTGGATCATGCAGACCGTCAGCATGCTGTTCCAGAACATCGGCACGGTGCAGGAGGGAATGGAGACCATCAGCCAGCCGCTGCGCCTGCCCGATGCGCCCGATGCGACACCGCTCAGCCTTGGTGCGGGATCGATCCGCTTCGAGGGCGTGCACCACCACTATGGCCGCGGTCAGGGGGGCGTGCGCGGCATCGACCTGACCATCAACGGCGGCGAGCGCGTCGGCCTCGTCGGCCGGTCGGGTGCCGGCAAGTCGACGCTGGTCAACCTGGCCCTGCGCTTCTTCGATCCCGAGTCGGGGCGCGTGCTGATCGACGGCCAGGACCTGCGCAGGCTGACGCAGGAGAGCATCCGCGCCCAGATCGCGATGGTCACGCAGGACACGGCGCTGCTGCACCGTTCGATCCGCGACAACATCCGCTATGGGCGACCCGACGCCGACGACGCCGCGGTCTGGGCCGCAGCGCGACAGGTAGCCGCCGACGCGTTTATCGAAGAGCTGCGCGACACCGACGGCCATGGCGCGCTGGATGCCGAGGTCGGCGAGCGTGGCGTGAAGCTCTCGGGCGGCCAGCGCCAGCGCATCGCTCTGGCCCGCGCCGTGCTGAAGGACGCGCCGATCCTGATCCTGGACGAGGCGACCTCGGCGCTGGACAGCGAGGTCGAGGCCGCGATCCAGGACAGCCTTGAAGGGTTGATGCAAGGTCGCACCGTCATTGCCATCGCGCACCGCCTCTCCACCATCCAGGCGATGGATAGAATCGTTGTCATGGATGAGGGGCGCATCGTCGAGCAGGGCACGCATGATGCCTTGATCGAGGCTGGTGGGCTGTATGCGCGGCTCTGGTCGCGCCAATCGGGCGGGTTCATAGACAGCGCGTGCCTGGACGGCAAAGGCTGCACGATCGAGGCGGCTGAATGAGCGATGAGTTCCCCGGCAAGCGGCTACGGGAGTTCCGGCCGACGCTGACGCTGCCCCGCCGGGTCGAGCGGATGGCAGCGTTTTTCGAGGGGCTGGTTGACCCGTTCAGGCCGGGCGACGGCCCACCCCCGCAGCGCTTGGGCCCGTTCTTTCGCTGGATGATGAGGGGCACGGGCCCCGCGGTCTGGCTGATGGCAGGCCTATCGATGGTGCTGGGCATGGTCGAGGCCGTGGCGGCCTTCGCCATCGGCTGGCTCGTCGATCTGGCAAACCGGACGCCCGATCCGTCCGGCTTCTTCGGCACGCACTGGCCCGCGCTGCTGCTGGTCGGGCTGTTCCTGCTGCTGGTGCGCCCGGCGCTGACGGTGCTGTCGGGCGGGGCGTCGTCGCTCGCAGTCTCGCCCGGGCTGTTTCAGATCAGCCTGTGGCGGCTGCATCGCCACACGCTCGGCCAGTCGGTGGGCTTCTTCCAGGACGATTTCGCCGGACGGATTGCGCAGAAGGAGACGCAGACTGCGCATTCGCTGTCCTCGGCGGTCAACGAATTCCTGAACGCCATCGCTTACGGGCTGTCCGCGCTGCTCGGTTCGGCCATTGTGCTGGGCGTGGCCGACTGGCGGCTAGGCCTGATCCTGGTCGTCTGGTTCACGGCCTATGCCGTGCTGGTCCGCCACTACCTGCCACGCATCCGGCAGTCGTCGCGCCAGCGGGCGGACATCAAGTCGGCGCTGTCGGGCGTCTATGTCGACCAGATCACGCATATGGAGACGGTCAAGCTGTTCGCCCATACCGGCCGCGAGGAGGAGGCGGCGCGGGCGGCGTTGGCCAAATACCGGCGCTCGGCGCTGGATTTCGGGCGCACGGTCTGGGTGTTTCGGGCCTGGCTCGCCGTCCTGTCCGGCGTGCTCCCGACGACGCTCGTGCTGACCGGGTTCTGGCTCTGGCAGAGCGGTGCGGCAACGCTCGGCGATGTCACGATGGCCGGGCTGATCTCGATGCGCCTGTCACATATGTCGGGCTGGATCAGCTTCGTCGCCATGACGATCTTCACCGATGTCGGCGTCATCGAGGACGGCATGCAGACGCTGTCGGCCCCGCATGCGCTGACCGACCAGGACAGCGCCGTGACCCCACCGGGCCGCGCGAAGGGCGCGCTCGGCTTCGACAAGGTGGTGTTCCGCTATGGCCGCGAGCAGCACGGCCAAGGTGGCGGGCTGAACGGCATCAGCCTGTCGGTGCGCCCGGGCGAGCGCGTGGGGCTTGTCGGACCGTCGGGCGCCGGAAAATCGACCGCGGTCGCCACGCTGCTCAGGCTGCACGACGTCGAGAGCGGGCGCATCACGCTGGACGGGCGCGATGTCCGCGAACTCTCGCAGGACTGGCTCCGCCGACAGATCGCGACGGTCACGCAGGAGCCGGCGCTGTTCAACCGTTCCGCGCTGGAAAACATACTATACGGCCGCCCCGATGCGACGCGCGAGGACCTCCTCAAGGTGATCTACGATAAACGGGAGACCACGCTCGAAGCGTTGGGAGCTTTCGCGTCTTACCTATTCTCCAACAACACGAGAATCGCGATCTTTGCCTTCGCTCTGGGGGCTTTTGGCGGGCTGCCCACGTTCCTGCTGGTTTTCTATAATG
>JBCCSW010000110.1:0-11252 GCA_039199465.1 Pseudomonadota bacterium | reverse complement strand
TGGTCGCGGCGCTCGCGGCCTATAAGGACCTGTCGGCGCCCTGGAAGGAGCTCTTGACCTGGTACAACCAGACCCAGGACATGGGCCTTCGCTGGCGCATCATCACCGAACGCTTCGCCCCCGACGGCATGGTCGAGGAGGAGCTGATGGCCGATGGCTCGGCCGAGGCGCCGCGGCTGGACGGGCCGATCCGGCTGGAAGGCGTCGGCGTGCGCGACGGCGATGGCGGCCAGCTGCTGGAGGGCCTGGATGTAGAGATCCCCACCGGCAGCACCGTCGCGATCACCAGCCAAAGCGCGACCGAACGCCGGGCGATCGCCGAGCTGCTGGCGCGCGAACTGACGCCCTCGACCGGCCGGATCACCATCGGCGGGCAGCCGCTGGCCTGCCTGCACCAGGACGTCATCGCGCGTCGGATCGGCCTTGCCGGCTCGCGGCCCTACCTGTTCTCGGGCTCGATCGGGCGCAACATTTCGATGGCGCTGGAGGCACCGCCGGCGACAGACGGCGTCGACCAGACGCTGCGCGACCGCCTTGAGGAGTCGCGGCGCGCCGGAAACAGCGCGGATCCCGCCGACCTGGAATGGCTGCGGCCCGAGCGGGCCGGTGCCCAGGACAGCGACGAGGTCGCATCCTGGTGGCTTGCGCTGACCGAGGTGATGGGCACCGACGAGTATCTGTTCGAGCGTGGCCTGGATGCCCGCTTCGACCCGGCCGAGCACCCGCAACTAGCCGAGCAGCTCGTCGCCCTCCGCCCCGAGATCGACCGTCGCATCCGCGAGAAGGGGCTCTGCAAGGCGGTCCACCGCTTCGATCCCGAGACCTTCAACGACGGCCTGCCGGTCGCCGGGAACCTGCTCTTTGCCACGCCCTCGCGCGAGATCAGCCAGGTCGACCTGGCCAACAACGAGCGCTTTCAGACCTCGCTGGAGACGCTGGGCCTTTGCGAGGACCTGTTCGAGCTGGGGCGCAAGGTGCTTGGCACGCTGATCAGGGTGTTTGGCGACAAAGGCAGCGAACACCCGCTGTTCCGCGGCCTCGGCATCGACGTCGAGCTCTATGCCCGCCTGACCGCCATCGAGGCGAGGAGCCGCGGCGGCCATGACAAGCTGGACAATGCCGAGCGCCGGCTGCTGCTGACCGTGCCGTTCCGCTTCTCGGCCGAACAGATCGGCGAGACCTTTCCCGCGAGCCTGAAGGAGAAGATCCTGCGCCTGCGCGAGACGCGCATGGCCGAGATGCGCGACATGGTCGGCGGCGTCTTCGTTGCACTGGACGAGACCCGCGTGGCCAGCGGTCTGACGGTCATGGAGAACGCGCTCTTCGGCAAGCCGGTCCTGGGCGGTCGCGCCAAGGCCGCGAAGCTCCGCAAGCTGGTCAGCGCCGTGCTGCTGGAGGCCGGCGCCAAGCACCTCGTCGCGGAGCTCATCTATGACGTACCGACCGCGATCGGCGGCTCGAACCTGCCCCAGGTGGCGCATGAACGCATCGCCTTCGTGCGCGCCGCCATCAAGCGCCCCGATATCCTGATCATGGACGCCGTCCTGCAGAGCCATGACCGCGAGCAGCGCCTCGCCATGCGTCGCCGCCTGCGCGAGGCGCTGCCCGATGCGACGCTGATTTTCCTGGAGGAGAGCTTCACGCATCGCGACAGCTTCGATCTGTTCATCGAGATCGAGGACGGCCGGATCATCAGCGAGATCGGCGATGCGCGGGAGACCGACGACCCCGCGGCGGCGGCGCTGATGCAAAAGGTCCGAAAGCTGGAGAAGACCGAGGTTTTCGCCGGGCTGGAACGCCGCCAACTGCGCCTGCTGGCCTTCAGCGCGCGCTGGGTCGAGGCCGAGGCCGGCGAGGCGCTGTTCCATACCGGCGATCCGCCGGACGGCGCCTATCTGGTGGTGAAGGGCAAGGCGGAGTTGCGCTGGCCAGGCTGGGAACCGGGAGACGTCGCCGTGTCCGAGGTGGATCCGGGCCGCATGGTCGGCGATCTGTCGGTACTGCTGGACGAGCCGCGCCGTGTCGACCTGGTCGCCGTCGAGCCGGTCAAGGCGCTGGTAATCGATGCCGACGCGCTGACCTCGATCATCCAGGCCGATGTCGCGGTTGCGACGAGCATGCTGCGCACCGTCTCGGGCTATCTCGTCGAAGTCGGCACCCGCCTGCGTGAGGAGCGGCTCGGCAACCGTATCGACGCGCCCATCCCGTCGAACATCGCCGTCCCGGCGCAGTGACGGGGGCACTCACGCACGATGGCGCAGCGTGAGCGGCAGCCACCGAGCCTTGAACACAGATGTGTCGGCTAGGCTGGCTGGGGCGGCAGGATTCGAACCTGCGAATGGCGGTACCAAAAACCGCTGCCTTACCACTTGGCTACGCCCCATCCTGGCTTCGGCCTAGCAAGCGGGCGGCGGGCGGACAAGGTGGCGATAGCGCCTGCGCGCCGCGACCGGATGCCCTTACCCCTCACCCTCGCCGGGGGTCCTCGCTAGGGTCCTCGCCGATGTCCTGGTCGGCGTACCGGCCGCCGTCACCGCCATGCGCCCTTGCGGATCAGCCGGTCCGCGTGTACATCGCCCCCGCCTGCGATCGGAGTGTAGCTCAGCCTGGTAGAGCACCGTCTTCGGGAGGCGGGGGTCGTAGGTTCGAATCCTGCCACTCCGACCAGTCGCAGGTGTTCTTCCGATCCTCAGTCTTTAACCGTTCTGATGTCGCGCGCGCTACTCGGCGGCGGGCGTCGCACGCGCCGCGCGCTCCCGGGCTTGCGACTGCTCGGCCCGCTCCAGCAGCGCGGCGGGCGTATCGCGGGGCGCCAACGTGGCGAGGCCGGCCGTGGCGATGACGCTGGCAAAGGCATTGGGCGTCGCCGCGCTACGCAGCTGGATCGCGGCCATCGCCTGCTCCAGCCCGTAGACAAGGCGCGGCAGCACATCCTTATCCCGCTCGCGCAGCAGCATCGCGAACCGGTCGCTGTCCAACCGGATTGCCACGTCACCGTCCTGCAGGACGCGGCGTAGCAGGCTTGCCGCCTCGCCCAGCACTGCCTCGGCAGCGCGTCGGCCGCAGGCGCGCCGGATCTCGGAGAGCGTGTCGACATCGAGCAGGATTAGGCAGCTGACAGGCTCGCCGCCCTCGCCCAGCATCCCCTCATCGATCAGGCGCGCGGCGGCGTCGGCGTAGAAATTGGCGTTCGGCAACTGCGTCACGGGATCGAGCAGGACGGTCTGGCGCAGCTCGCGCAGTTCCTGCTGCATCGCAAGGAACTGCGCCCGCATCGCGCCCAAGTTCTCGCCAAGGCGCGTCGCGGCGCGCTGGTGGCGGCGCTGCTCCTCGCGCAGGCGATCCACCGCCTGGGCCTGGGATGCAGGGTCCTTCGACTTCGCGAGCGCCTGCTCTGCAGTGGCGATCGCTGCGGCCAGCTTCTCGGCGCCTTCCGAGCCGCCCTCGATCAGATCGATGACCTCGCCAAGCTCGGTCTGGACCCGGTCGCCGATCCGCTCCACGCCGGCGTTGCGGACATCGGGCGAGAGATAGGCGTTATAGAGCTCCTCGATCATGGCGGCGCTGACATCGCCGCCGTTCATCGTCGTCTGGTCGATGCGCTCCACCAAGGCGGCGTTCTGGCCGCTGGCATAGGTGAACCAGACCTCATAGGTGCGCGGGAAGGGGGGCGTCCGGTGGCGCTGCGCCAGATCCAGCGCCAGGCTGGCGGTCACGCGTGCCTCCGAAAACGACGATTTCTCGACGAGCATGTCGCATCCTCCCGCAAATGGCCGCGCACCCGATGGCCGTCGCGGCACCCGCGCGGCGCGATGGCCTGCGCAGCGCCCGCGCTCCTTGGATTAGTTTCTCAACGAGAGGTAAGCGGGCGGTGAACGGCCCGCGCGTACGGTCCTGGATGGTCAGCGACGCTCGAACAGGCGCTCGATCTCGGCCTTGTCCAGCGTCACGGCCGTCGGCCGGCCGTGATTGCACCACTGCGCGCCCGGTGTCGTCTCGATCTGGCGCAATAGCGCGTCCATCTCGGCCAAGGCCAGGCGCCGGCCTGCCCGCACCGAGCCATGGCAGGCAATGCGCGACAGGACAGCGTCGAGCCTGACCTGCAGCCCCTCGGTCGTGCCGGCATCGGCCAGCTCGGCCGCCACGTCGCGGATCAGCGCGGCCGGATCGGCATCGCCCAGGATGGCGGGTACCTCGCGCACGCAGACCGTGCCCGGCCCGAAAGCCTCGACGCCCAGGCCGAGATCGCCAAGCGCCTTGGCCGCGGCAAGGACGCTGTCAGTCTCGGCGCCGAGCGAGACGATCTCGGGGATCAGCAGGGCCTGGCGGATGACGCCGGTCGTCGCGCGCTCGGCCTTCAGCCGCTCCAGCACCAGGCGTTCATGCGCGGCATGCTGGTCGACCAGAACCAGACCCTCGGCCGTCTCGGCCAGGATGTAAGTGCCATGGATCTGGGCGCGCGCGGTGCCGAGGGGCCGAGCGGCGGCCGTCTCATCCGGCACGAGATGGGCGTTCGCCGTCGCCACCTCGGCCGGCTCGGCACTGCTCGACGCGGCGCGCGATGTCTCGTCCGGCCCGCAGTGGAACGGCGACTGGGCCTCGTTCAGCGCATGCCGCGCAGCAGGTGACGGCGGCGGGCGCCACTCCCCGCCCGGCGACCGCCGGCGCATGGCCTGGCCAAGGAAACTCGGCACAGGCCCAGCCTCGGGCGGCACCATGGCAGGACGCACAGCGCCAAGCGCCGCGGCCGAGAGTGCCTGACCGGCAACCGGGGCACCTTCCGCAAGCGCCGCGCGCAGCCGGCCGACGATCAACGCCCGCACGCCCGCCGCATCGCGGAAGCGGACCTCGGCCTTGCCGGGATGCACGTTCACGTCGATCGCCTCGGCAGGGCAGGCGATGTCCAGCACGAAGGCCGGATGGCGGCCACGCGCGAGATAGTCGCCATAGCCGGCCCGCACCGCGCCCAGCAGAAGGCGATCGCGCACCGGGCGACCATTGACCGAGAGGTACTGATGGCTCGCCGCACCACGGGCGCGCGCCGGCGCTCCGGCAAGACCCGTCAGCGTCAGCGCGTCCCGCGACGCCGAGAGCCAGACGGCGCTTTCCGCATCCTCGCCGATGACGGCGCGCGCGCGGCGGCGCAGCACGGCCTCGGCAGCCCCTTCGCTGCCGGCATCGGCGTCGGCACGCGCGCTCCCCACCACGGCCGGCAGGTCAAGCAGGCGGCGCCCCTCGCGCCCGTCCAGCCCGATCTCGTCCAGCGTCAGGCTGAGTGCCGGCCGCGACAGCGCTAGCCGCCGCAGCGTATCGACGATCGCCAGCGTCTCTGCCCGCGCGCTCTTCAGGAATTTGAGCCGCGCGGGAGTGGCCGAGAACAGGTCGCGGATCTCGACCGTCGTACCCTCGGCGCGCGCCGCCGGGCGAACCGGGGAGACCGCACCCGCAACCACCTCGATCAGCGCCGGGTCCTGGCCGGGCGGCCGACTGGTGATGACCAGCCTGGCGACCGCTCCGATCGAGGGCAGCGCCTCGCCGCGAAAGCCCAGCGTCGCGATGTTGACGAGATCCCCGCCGTCGATCTTCGACGTGGCGTGGCGCTGCACGGCGAGGGCCAGCTCGTCCGACGGGATGCCGATCCCGTCATCGGCAACGCGGATCAGGCTACGCCCGCCGTCGATGATGGTCACCGCGATCCTGCCTGCCATGGCGTCGATGGCGTTCTCGACCAGCTCCTTGACGGCGGAGGCCGGTCGCTCGATCACCTCGCCCGCCGCGATGCGGTTCTGCGCCGAGGCATCCAGTAGTCGGATCGCGCGCCGCGGTAGCGCCGATTCAGACGACTCGACCGCGACAGGTTTGCGCAGTAGCGTCACGATCTGGTGGTCGGCCTCATCCATGCCACTATCGCTAGCATGGACAATGGCTCCGGCCAAGCGGCGTGATCAGGGTCCAGGCCGGTGGCGACGGCGGTCAGAGCCCAGCCGGTTGCCCCACCACGGTGACCGACAGCGCCTCGGGCTGCAGCAGGCGGCGCGCGACGCGGCGGATATCCTCGACGCTCACCGCTTCGATCAGGCCGTTGCGGATGTCGACATAGTCGATCCCGAGTTCGGCGACCTGGGCCGCGACGAGGAACCCGGCGATCTTGGAGTTGGTGTCGAAGCGGAGCGGGAACGCGCCGGTCAGGTAGCGCTTGGCCTTGTCAAGCTCCTCCGCGCTGACGCCGTTCTCGGCCATGCGCGTCCACTCGGCGCGGATCACCTCAAGGCTCTCTGCCACGCGCTCGTTCGCGGTCGAGACGCTGGCGAGCACCAGCGGTGCGTCCGTCAGGTCGGAGAGGTAGCTGTAGGTGCCGTAGGCGAGGCCGCGCTTCTCGCGCACCTCGGTCATCAGGCGCGAGGAGAAGCCGCCCCCGCCCAGGACGTGGTTCATCACATAGGCTGCGATGTAGTCGGGATCGTCGCGGGCGATGCCGGCATGGCCGAGGATCGCGACCGACTGCGGCACGGCAAGATCGATGATCTCCATGCCCGACGGCGGTGCCGGATCGACCGGCGCGGCCGGCGCCGCGCCCTCGGGCGCCACAGCCGGCAGGCCGCCCAGAATACTGTCGACCAAGGCGCCGGCCCCGTCCGCGTCGATCGCGCCGACCACGGCGACTTTCGCGCGATCCAGCGTCATCAGACGCCCATGCATCGCGCGGATATCGTCGACGGTGATGGCCTCGACGCTGGCGACCGTGCCCTTGGCCGGCTGGCCATAGGGATGGTCCGGGAAGGCGCGAGCATACCAGGCGTTGCGGGCCAGGCTGTCGGGATCGGTCGCATCCTGGCGGATCGAGGAGAGGCGACGCCGCCGCTCGCGCTCCAGCGCCTCGCCATCGAAGCGGGGCGCGGTCAGCGCCTCGGCCAGCAGGGCGGCCGAGGGCGCGAGTTCGTCGACCAGCATGCGCGCCGAGACCGAGGCACCGTCGCGCCCGGTCGAGAAGCCGAAGCGGGCCGACCGGCGCTCCTTCTCGACGGCGAAGGCCAGAGCATCGCGCTCGCCTGCGCCTTCGTCCAACAAGGCGGTAACCATTCGGGCAACGCCCGGCCGCGTAACGCTGTCCAGTGCCGCGCCACCGTCAAAGCGTACCTCGAAAGCGACCATGGGAATTGCCGGTTCCTCGACATGCCAGAACAGGATGCCGCCCGGGCTGGTGCGCTCGGTGATCTCGATCGCCGCCCCGGCGCCCGTCCCGACCAGCGCGACAAGCAGCCCGGCGCTCAGTGCCAGCATGCGGCGCGCCGCGGCATCGATCCTCGACGACGTGATCGCGGTCATCCGGCATTCTCCTCGGCAGCGGTTGCTTGGGTCTCGGCGGCGCGGGTTAGCTGGCCGGTCACCGAGCGCTCGGGCACCAGCCAGGTGGCCACGGCGGCGCGCACTTCCTCGGGCGTGATCGACTCGTAGAGCTCGGGATAGGTCGCGATGTCCTCGACCGAGAGGCCGACGGCCAACGCGGCGCCGTAGAGCCGCGCGAGCGTCGACTGGCTGTCCTGCGCATAGATCAGGTCGGCGCGGGCCTTGCGCTTGATCCGCTCCAGCTCGTCCTCGGTCGGACCCTCGGCCGCCAGCCGGGCGATCTCGGCATCGAGATCCGCCTCGACCATGTCCAGGCCAGCGGTCGGCTTCGGCGCCGCATAGAGGCCGAAGACCGTCGTGTCTCGGGTCGTCCCGGTGTACCACGCGGCCGCGCCGATCGCGTTGCCGTCGCCGAACACCATCGACTGCTGCAGGCGGCTGTTCTTGCCGTCCGACAGCACGGCCGAGGCGATCGAAAGCGCGGCCGACACCCGCTTGTCCATGCCGAAGGAGGGCACAGCGTAGAAGCGCATCACATAGTCCTGGCGGACGCGCGGGTCGGCCATCTCGACGCGGCGCGGCGCGCGGTGCGGCGGCTCCTGCGGTCGCGCCTCGGGCGGCCGGCCCGAGGCCTGAAGCGGGCCGTAATGCTCGATCGCCAGCCGCTCGACCTCGTCGGCATCGACATCGCCCGCCACGACCAGGATGGCGTTGTCCGGGGCATAGAAGCGCTCGTAGAAGGCCAGGGCATCCGCCATGCCGAGGCGTCGCATCTCGTGGCGCCAGCCGATGATCGGCACGCCGTAGGGATGGTTCTGGTAGAGCGCGTTGCGCATCTGCTCGCCGAACAGCGCGCCGGGGTCGTTGTCGGTGCGGCTCGAGCGTTCCTCAAGGATCACGTCGCGCTCGGTCCGGATGTGATCCTCGTTCAGGCGGAGGTTCACCATGCGGTCGGCCTCCATCGACATGACGAGGCCAAGCCGGTCGGCGGCGATGCGCTGGAAATAGCCCGTGTAGTCCCAGGAGGTGAAGGCGTTGTCGCTGCCGCCGTTCTCGGCGACGATCTTGGAGAAGGCGCCGTCGGGAATGGTGTCGGTGCCCTTGAACAGCAGGTGCTCCAGGAAATGGGCGATGCCCGACTTGCCCCAAGGCTCGTCCGCGGCGCCGACCGGGTACCAGACCATATGCGTCACGACAGGGGCCCGTCGGTCCTCGATCACCACGCCGCGCAGCCCGTTCTCCAGGGTGAAGACCGAGACGGGCTGGTCGATGCTGGCGGCGACGCGTTCGGCAGCCTTGGCACCGGGCTCGACGCCCGCGGACAGGGCCGAGGCAAAGACGGCAACGCCACCAAGCCAGAGGGTCAAGGCGACCGCGCGGCCGGACCGGGTCAGGCGCATGGGATATCTCCAAAGCTGTCGATGCGTCGGCACATAGGGCGCGCCGCGGCGTCGTGCCATCATCCGCGTCGATTGGGCATCACGATGGCGCGCGCTGCCCTAGGGGCAGCAAAAGCCGCACCACGCCGGGTGGGGCAGGGAGCGCTTGGACAGGTCGATCATCGTGCATGGCGGCGGGTGGGCCGCACCTCGTGTCGGCCCTATTCGGCCGCCTCGTCTTCGACGACGGGTGCGGCCGAGGCGGGATCGCTCGGCGCGGGAACGCCAGTGCGCTGCAGCCGCCTGCTTTCGGCGATCGGGTCGACCAAGGTCTCGGGATCGCCATCGCTGTCGTCGCCGCTCAGAAGCTCGATCAGCGTCGGGGGCTGATAAGGCGCGTTCGCCTCTGCCTCGGCGGCGGCGCGGGCATCGGCCTCCAGCGCGGCACGGACGTCCAGATCGGGCTCGCGCTCGCGCGCCGCGGCCGCCAGCAGCGCGGCCTCGCCCGTACTGGGTACCGATGCGTCGTTGCGCCCGGTCCCATCGCCGAGCAGCGCACTCTCCGCGGCCGAGACGGGATCGGGGTTAAGCGGCGACGGCGCGCCCGGCTGCGGTCGCGGCAGCGAGGCGTCGCGCTTCTCCTGCACCTCGGCCGGGACCTGCAGCGGCGCGCGCGAGATCACCATGAACTCGTCGGGCGCCGGGGCCTGGGCGAACACCTCAAGCGGGTTGCCAATCTGGCCGCAGGCGCCGAGCGCGACGGCACAGGTGGCGCTGAGCAGGATAAGGCGCATCCGGCGCGCCAGCCTCGGGGAGCGGGTCATACAGCCTCTCTCCATCAATACTCGGTCACACGGTCACGGCCGGGTCGCGATTTGGGCCGCGGGCCGCGTCTCGGGGTCGATCTCAGGCGCGCCAGGCCAGGAAGATGGCGCCCGCGAAGATCGCCACATCCGCCACGTTGAACGCGTACGGATTGTCGATACCGCAACAGGACATGTTGAGGAAGTCCGCCACCGCACCGTATTGCAGCCGGTCCCAGGCATTGCCGAGCGCACCGCCCGCCACCGTGCCGGCCGCGATCGCCATCCACAGATCGCCACGCCGCGCGGTCCACCAGGTCAGGATGCCCGACACGACCACCGCCAGTGCGATCAGTGCCCAGCGCAGTGCCGGCGCATCGTCGGCAAAGAGGCCGAAATTGATCCCCCGGTTCCATGCCATCACGAAGGTCAGGAAGGGCGGCGCCACCTCGATGATCAGCCGATTGCCGAGATCCATCACGTCGACGACCCACCACTTGGTGAGCCGGTCGACGATCAGGATCGCGGCCGCGGTCCACAGCACGGCCGAAAGTGCTCGACCGCGGGCCGACTTCTCCGCTGCCTCGGCGGCATTTACCATCGGCGTTACGCGCCCATGGCCGTCAACACGGCGTCGCAGCGCAGGCAGGTCGCCTCATGCGCCGTGCTGCCGACCTCGGGCAGGATGCGCCAGCAGCGCGCGCATTTCCGCCCCTCGGCCAGCGCGACGGTGACGCCGATGCCGGCGCTTGCCTGATCCTCGTGCAGGAAGGCGCCCGCGGGCGGGGCCTCGGCACGGATCGTGATGGCGCTGGTGATGCAGAGCTCGGCCATGTCGAGACCCTCGAGCGCCGCCGCCGTCTCGGGCTGGCCGACATGCAGCACCGGCGCGGCCTCGAGCGAGGCACCGATGGTCTTGTCCATCCGCGCCCGCTCCAGCGCGCCGGTGACCACGCGCCGGGCGCGGCGAACCAGTCGCCATTTCTCGGCCAGCGCCTCGTCGCGCCAGGCAGCCGGCGTCTCGACGAAGTCGATGAGGTGGACCGAGTGCTCGCGCCCGTCCGCGGCGGTCTCGCCATAGCGCGACAGCCAAACCTCCTCCATCGTGAAGACCAGGATCGGCGCCAGCCAGGTCGTCAGCCGGGTGAACAGCGCATCCATCACCGTCAGGCAGGCCCGCCGACGCAGGCTGTCGGCACCGTCGCAATAGAGCGCGTCCTTGCGGATATCGAAATAGAGCGCCGAGAGATCGCCGGTGACGAAGTTGAACAGCCGACCGAAGACCGACTGGTAGTCGAAACTGCGGTAGCCGGCGCGCACCTCGCCATCCAGTTCGGCCAGGCGATGCAGTACCCAGCGCTCCAACTCGGGCATTTCGGCCGGCTCGACGGCGGTGGCCGGGTCCCAGCCCTCCAGCGCGCCGAGCATATAGCGAAAGCCGTTGCGCAGGCGCCGATAGCTGTCGGCGGTGCCCTTCAGGATCTCGGGCCCGATGCGCTGGTCGGCGGTGAAGTCGGCCTGCGCGACCCAGAGGCGCAGGATATCGGCGCCGTATTGCTTGATGACCTCCTCCGGGGCGACGGTGTTCCCGATGGACTTGGACATCTTCATGCCCTTCTCATCCAGCGTGAAACCGTGGGTGACGACGTTGCGGTAGGGGGCCCGCCCCGTCGTGCCAACCGATTGAAGAAGCGAGGAATGGAACCAGCCACGGTGCTGGTCG
>JBCCSW010000109.1:0-11385 GCA_039199465.1 Pseudomonadota bacterium | reverse complement strand
TCATAGGCAATGGCGCGCGCCATTGCCTATGACTGCGCCTTCGCCCTCGACATGGCCCGCGCGGCCGAGGACGCGGAAGCGCGGACGGCGGCCGCCCGCCGCGGCGCGTTCCTGACCCCCATCGCCAAAGCCTACGGCACCGAGACGGGCATCGAGGTCGCCAATCTCTGCATCCAGGTGCATGGCGGCACCGGCTATTGCGAGGATGCGGGCGTCGCACAGTACGCTCGCGACGTCCGCATCACGGCGATCTACGAGGGCACCAACGGGGTGCAGGCCATGGATCTTGTCGGCCGCAAACTGACCGGCGACGGCGGCGAGACCGCGATGGCCCTGATCGCCGGCGCCGAGGCCACCATCGCCGCCGCACGCGACGCCGGCCTAACGGCCGAGGCCGATGCGCTGGCCGCCGCCAAATCCAAGATCGAGGGCGTCACGCGCTGGATGCTCGGCTCGGACGACCGCGACCGCGCCGCGGGGTCGACGCCCTATCTGCGCCTGCTGGCGACGGTCTTGGGCGGCCACTACCTGCTGGCCGCTGCGACCGAAGGCGGGGTCGAGGAGCGCGCGCTCGCCGCCTTCTGGTGCGCCCAGATGCTGCCCCGCGCCCATGCCGAGGCGCAGGCCGTATGCGCCGGTGCCGATCAGCTCTACGCGCTGGATGCCGCCACGCTGACGGCCTCGGCCTGAGCCACGGCACATGATCGTCGGGGATAGCTGGATGCCGTTGCTGCAGGGATGCAGGCGCCCATGGACGTGACCGCGGTCGACCGGCCTCTTCAGTTCCCCTGGGACGCGCCGCCCCCACCGGGCGAGGCCATCGCGGTCGCCGACGGTATCCTCTGGGCGCGCCTGCCGCTGCCGATGGCGCTGGATCATGTGAACGTCTACGCGCTGGACGACGGGGCTTCGGGCTGGACGCTGGTCGATACCGGGCTCGACTGGGCCAAGGGGCGGCGCGCACTCGACGCCCTCCGCCGTGGGCCGCTGGCGGGTCGTCCGATCCACCGCGTGATCGTCACCCATCACCACCCCGACCATGTGGGCCTTGCCGGCCGGCTGGTGGCCGAAGGGGCAGCGCTGGTGATGGCGCGCATCGGGTGGCTGACCGCGCGCATGCTGGTGCTCGACCCGCAGGACCGTCCGACCGCCGAACAGATCGCCTTCCGGCGCCGCGCGGGCATCACCGGCGACACGCTCGAGCGCTATGCGACCGAGCGCCCGTTCAACTTCGCCGACTGCGTGGCGCCGCTGCCGCTCGGCTTTCGCGCCCTCGGCGACGGCGACGTGGTCGAGGCCGCCGGCCGCCGCTGGCAGGTCGATTTGGGCGAGGGGCACGCACCATCGCAGGCGACGCTCTGGAGCGAGGACGGCGAGATCGTGCTGACGGCAGACCAGGTGCTGCCCTGCATCTCGCCGAATATCGGCGTCTACCCGACCGAGCCCGAAGCCGATCCGCTCACCGGCTGGCTCGATACCTGCCGGCGTCTGTCGGCCCGCATCGGCGCCACCGACCCGCTGATGCTCCCGGGCCACCAGATGCCCTTTCGCGGCGGAGCGCAGCGCCTGCGTCAGCTGATCGACAATCACCAGCACGCGCTGGACCGGATCATGGCAGTGCTGGACGACGAAGGACCGCGGACCGCCTTGGAGCTGTTCCAGCCCCTCTATCGCCGCCCCATCGGCGCGGCCGAGCAGGGCCTGGCCCTGGCCGAGGCCGTCGCCCATGTGAACCATCTGGCAGCAGCCGGACGGGTCGCGGGACAGGTGCGACCCGATGGCACCATCGCCTGGGCGCGTCGCTAGCGCAGTCCCATGTGGGCGAACGGCCGGCCGGTGACAGGCGGCGGCTGCGGCGCCGCCGTCAACGCTCCCAACGCGCCGCTGCCGTATCGTCGCTGTCGCGCGTGTCGACCCATTGGGCACCCTCGGGCCCCGCCTCCTTCTTCCAGAACGGCGCGCGGGTTTTCAGATAGTCCATCATGAACGCCGCCGCCTCGAACGCCGCCTGCCTATGGCGGGACGCCGCCAGGACGAGGACGATGCGCTCCCCCGGCGAGAGGGGGCCGTGACGGTGGATCACCCGCACGCCGGAGAGCGGCCAGCGCGCCTCGGCCTCGACGACGATCTTCTCCAGCTCGCGCTCGGTCACGCCGGGCCAGTGCTCCAGCTCCATCACCTGGTCCGAGCGACCCTCGGCGATCTCGCGCACGAGCCCGGTGAAGGCGACGACGGCCCCGACGTCGTGGCGACCCGCGGTCAGGCGCGCCTGCTCGTCGGCAATGTCGAAGTCCTCGGCCTGGACCGAGACCTTCCAGGTCTGCCCGGGGGTGCTGCCTGGTGCCTCCATCGCCCTAACCTCCCGTCATCGGCGGGAAGAAGGCCACCTCGCGCGCGCCGGCAATCGGCATGTCGAGATCGCCCATCTCCTGATCGACGGCGCAGCGCACGGATTTTAGGTTCTCGAAGGCCAGCGCATGGCCTTCGGAACGCGGCTTCAGCAGCTCGATCAGCTCCCGCGCAGTGGCGGCCTCGCCGGGGTCGACCTGCTCCGTCGCATGCCCGATCCGCTCGCGCATCCAGGCGAAGTACAAGACCTGCATCAGCGTTCCTTTCGCGCTGCCAGATGGGGTCGCGCCTTCAGAAAATAGTCGATCCCGGTCCACAGCGTCAGCCCCGCCGCAAGCCACAGCAGTAACAGGCCGAGCGACAGCACGGTGTCGGCTGCGCCGGGGCCCGCGCCCAGCGCCCGAAGAGCCGGCGCGCCGATCAGCGTGCCGATCGCAACGAGCTGCAGCGTGGTCTTGCCTTTGGCGAGCGGCGTGACGGCCAGCTTCACCGCGCCGAGATACTCCCGCAGGCCCGAGACCAGCACCTCGCGCAGCATGATCACGACGGCGGGCAGGGCGACCAGCAGCGCACCACCGACCGGCAGCCAGCTATCGTCAGCCATCAGCGCCGCCAGCACGATGATCACCATCGCCTTGTCGGCGATCGGATCGAGCATGGTGCCGAGCGCTGAGACCTGGCCGAGCCGCCGCGCCAGCCAGCCATCGACGAAATCGGTAAGGGCGGCCACCGTAAAGACGACCAGCGCCCAGACCGGGGCGCCGCCGCCAGACATCAGCATCAGCGCCACCGCCGGCGCCGCCGCGATGCGGGCGATGGTCAGCAGGTTTGGCACGGTCCACATGGCCGCCGCTTAGACCAGCGCCATCGCCGCCCGACAAGGCACCACCGGACAAGGCTTCACCCGACAGGGCATGGGCCGGCGGCGATCGGCGTCACGGCTCGGCGTGCCATTGCGGGCCCACGGACCGTGCGGGGCGGGCGACGGCGCCACTGGCGCCCGAGGCCGCGCCGTCCCTGGGGCGGGGCGCGGGGCGGCCTCAGCTGCGCTCGCCGTGGAAAAAGGCGTAGATCGCCTCAGCCATGCTGTCCGAGATGCCGTCGACCGCCTTCAGATCGGCGAGCCCTGCCCGGCTGACTGCCTTGGCCGAGCCGAAGCGCGCCAACAACGCGCGCTTGCGCGCAGGCCCGATCCCCGGCACCTCGTCCAGCGCGGTCACCGTCTGGGCCTTGGCGCGCTTCTGTCGATGTGCGCCGATGGCGAACCGGTGCGCCTCGTCGCGCAGGCGCTGCACGAAATAGAGCGCGGCGGATCGGAACGGCAGGGCGAAGGGCGTACGGCCGCGGGCGTGGAACACCTCCTTGCCGGCATCGCGCTCCTCGCCCTTGGCGACGCCGAAGACGGGGATATCGGCCACGCCCAGCTCGTCCATCACCTCGGCCACGACGCCGAGCTGGCCCTGTCCGCCATCGATCAGCAGCAGGTCAGGCCAGGCCTCGCCCTCGCGGTCGGGATCCTCGGTCACCAGGCGGCGGAAGCGCCGGGTCAGCACCTCGCGCATCATGCCGAAATCGTCGCCCGCGGCGGCCTCGCCCTTGATGTTGAACTTGCGGTACTCGTTCTTCATCAGGCCCTCAGGCCCCGCGACGATCATCGCGCCGACGGCGTTGGTACCCATGATGTGGCTGTTGTCGTAGACCTCGATCCGCCTCGGCGTGGCATCGAGGCTCAGCGCCCCGGCAAGCTCGGCCAGGTTCTTGGCCTGGCTCGAGGTCTCGGCCATGCGCCGCGCCAGCGCCTCGCGCGCATTCTGCGCTGCATGGTCCATCAGTTCGCGCTTCTCGCCCCGGCGCGGCACACCGACCACCACGCGCCGGCCGGCAAGGCTTTGCATCGCAGCGGCCAGCATGTCGGCATCGTCTGGCTCGTGGCTCAGCAGGATCATCCGCGGCGGCGGCCGGTCGGGCGAGTAGAACTGCGCCACAAAGCCCGCGATCAGCTCGCCATCCTCCATGTCCGCCTGCGCGCGTGGGAAATAGGCGTGGTTGCCCCAGTTCTGATGACTGCGGAAGAAGAACACCTGCACACAGGCCTGCCCGCCCTCGCGGTGCAGCGCAAAGACATCAGCCTCGCCCGTGCGCGCGGGATTGATGGACTGCTGGCCGCGAACATGCGCCATGGCGCGCAGGCGGTCGCGATAGAGTGCGGCGCGCTCGAAGTCCATCGCCGCCGCTGCGTCGTGCATTTTCGCGGCCAACTCCTCCTGCACCCGGGTGGTGCGGCCCTCGAGGAAGGCCACCGCGTCCTCGACGAGCGCGGCATAGTCCTCGCGCCCGATCTCGCCCGTGCAAGGGCCCGAGCAGCGCTTGATCTGGAACAGCAGGCAGGGCCGCGTCCGGCTCTCGAACACGCTGTCTGAGCAGGTGCGGAGCAGGAACGCCTTCTCCATCTGATTAATCGTGCGTCCGACCGCCCCAGCCGAGGCGAAGGGGCCGAAGAAGCGCCCCTTCTCGCGCTGCGCCCCGCGATGCTTGCGCAGCAGCGGAAAGGCGCCGTCCTCGATCAGGATATGGGGAAACGACTTGTCGTCGCGCAGCAGAACATTGTAGCGCGGCTTCAGTTGCTTGATGAGATTGCTCTCCAGCAGCAACGCCTCGGTCTCGGTCTCGGTCGTGATGAATTCCATCGCCGCGGTATCGGCGATCATCCGCGTGATGCGGCTGTTATGGGCCCCCGAATTGGCGTAGCTGGCCACGCGTTTCTTCAGCGAGCGCGCCTTGCCCACATACAGAACCTCAGATCCCGCGCTCAGCATGCGGTAGACGCCGGGGCTGTCGTCCAGCCGCTTCAGGTAGCGGCGGATGACCTCCGGCCCGGTCTCGCGCATCCGGATGGCTGCGCGCGTCGCTGTCGAACCCTCTCGCAAGACCGTTTTCCCAGGCTCCCTGTGGATAACTGTGTGGGAATTTTGATCAGCTACTAGAGGCGGCATGAATGGGACAGTCATGCACTAAACCGGAATTTGTCCAGATACCCCCACAGACCATTGTTTTGACTGTATTTTCCCCGATAAAGAGTGCTTGCAAGTTCAGGTATGCAACTCTAGGGCGATGTAACGCGGTATAGGCCGGTTGGTGGACAACTCAGGTTGACGCGGCCGTTTTGCCTTATTCTCCGCCGTGAATCACATCGGGCGTCTGCCATGCCAGATGTTGGCCGCCGTCGATGGCGAGCATCTGACCGGTAAAGGCCTTGCACTGCATAATGAAGTCCAGTGCCTGAAGGATATCCTCCGGATCGGCGCCGCGTTTCAGGATGCAGCCGGCGCGCTGGTTGCGGTAATGCGCCTCGCTCTGGCGGACGCCGCGCAACGTCGGACCCGGGCCGATCGCCCCCACCCTTACCGCCGGCGCCAACGCCTGCGCCGCCGTCTGCGTAAAGGTCATGAGCGCCGACTTCGCCAGCGTGTAGCTGATGAAGAAGGGCGTCGGTTTCCAGACCCGCTGATCGATCATGTTGACGATCACCGCCTGGGCGACAGGCTCGCCAGCCTCGTCCAGCAGCGGCCGCGGCGCCTGCGCGGCAAAGGCGCGGCCAAGCACCACCGGCGCCCGCAGGTTGGAGCCGATCGCGCGCTCCCAACTCTCCGCCGTCATGCTGTCCAGCGTCTCCGGCTCGAAGATCGAGGCGTTGTTGACGAGCAGCGATAGCGGCCCGCCAAGACCCGAGGCCGCGCGGTCGATCAGCCCGTCGACCGCCGTGCCGTCAAGCAGGTCGGCCTGCAGCGCGACTGCGGCGCCGCCGGCATCGCGCACCGCCTCCACCGTCTCCTCGGCACCCGTGGCGGAACTGGCATAATGGATCGCGACGTCCCAGCCCTTGCCGGCTAGGTGCACCGCCATCGCTTGGCCGAGCCTGCCGCCCGCACCCGTCACCAGCGCGCGCTGGCGCTGCGTGTCACCCGTCATGCCCGATCGTTCCTTCCCGTAACGCGAAACGCAGGTCGCCTAGGCGCCGCGTCGGTCCAACGGGGTCACGCCAGGGCCATCCAGATATAGGCCACGTAGATGCCGACATAGATCGCTCCGGTCCAGCGACAGAGCGTCCGTGCCAACAGAACATACGGCACCAGGGTCAGCGTGGCCGCGATCATCACCCAGATGTCGCGCTCGGTCATCTCGATTGGCACGTCGAGCGGCGCGAACAGCGCGGCCGTGCCGATGATCGCAGTGATGTTGAACAGGTTCGAGCCGACGACATTGCCGATCGCGACATCGGCCTGGTTGCGCAGCGCCGCCATCACCGTCGTCGCAAGCTCGGGCAGCGAGGTGCCGATCGCGACCAGGGTCAGGCCGATCACCGCCTCGGACACGCCGACGCTGAGCGCGATGCCTCGCGCCCCCTCGATCAGCAAATGGGCACCGATCGGCAGGCCGATGCACCCGACGACGACGAGGCCGGCGATCTTCCAGGCCGGCAGGTTCGGATCGGCGCCCTCAAGCTCTTCGATCTCGTCGGGCGCATGGGCCGCGGCGCCTGCGGTGCGCGCGCCCGCTTGCACTGCGGCGCGATGCTTCAGACCCTCGCGCAAGCTGTCGATGATCATTACGGCGACGACCGCGATCAGCACCAGCCCGCCCCACCACGCGATCGTGCCGCTCATCAGCAACAGCGTGAACAGCACCGTGGCGACCAGCATAAAATAGAGCGAGCGGCGCGCATCGTCGTCCACGCCAGCGATCGGGGCGATCAGCGCTGGAATGCCGAGCACCATCCAGACATTGGCGATGTTGGAGCCGATCACGTTGCCGAGCGCGATCCCGGGCACGCCCTCAACCGCGGCCTTCACCGAGATCAGCAGTTCGGGCGCCGAGGTGCCGAAAGCGACGATCGTAGCGCTGATCACGATGGCCGGGATGTGCAGCCGGATCGCCGCCGTCACCGCACCCCGGACCAGCATGTCCCCGGCCCCCAGCAGCAGAACGAGCCCGCCGATCGTCATCAGCACATCCGTCAGCATGACACCCCGATTATTGTTTTCGCCACGCCGTTGTGGCCACCCTCTGCCTTGGGCAGGGTGACCTAGCCTGGGATACCAGGCTCGATGATGTCGGGGTGATGTAGTGATGCAGGCATGATCCTGTTAGGGGGCTCTCGTGCATCATTTGGCGCCCGGCCCTCCAGCACCCGTACGCTCCCTGCACCGGCAACGGGTCGATGCCGCGACATGCGCCCCGCAGAAAGGGCACTCGACCAGATCCTCCACAGCTGCTCTCTCGGCCGTGGCCTGTCTGCGACGGAGCACGCGGCGCTTGCGCGGACCGGTGGTTTCGCGCCGTCGCTCCGCCATGCCGCTGGAACGGCCGAGCAGGAACACCACCGCGATGATCAGCGCCGTGATGGCGATCTTCGTGAACATCCACCGTTCTCCACCGGTCGGCCTGCCGTCTTCGTTTCGATGCTGCGTTTCTCACGGCAGCGCTCTATGTGTATGCTTAGCCAGCAGCGTTTGCAGCCAGAGACCGATCCATGAACATCATGGACCAGGAGGAGATCCTCCGCTCCGAGCTCTCCGTCCTCCGCGAGGAGCATCGCGCGCTCGATGCCGCAATCACCGAGGCGTCGGACGATCCGTTGGCGGACCGCCTGTCGATCGTGCGCATGAAGAAGCGAAAGCTCGCGCTGAAGGACCGGATTGCGCGGATCGAGGATCAACTCTATCCCGATATCATCGCGTGAGAGGCGGCGCCGGGCGTCGCTATCTCTGGGCCGTCCCGAAGTCCCCTCGAGGTCAGAATGAACGCTGATGGCGATCTTGCCCGTCCCTCGGACGGCGGCCCGGCGCGTGTCGGTATCGTGATGGGCAGCCAGTCCGATTGGCCGACGCTGCGCGCAGCCGCCGTGGTGCTGGTCGATCTCGGCATCGCCTACGAGACGCGCATCTGCTCGGCCCACCGCACGCCCGACCGGATGTTCGCCTATGGCGAGGCCGCGGCCGGTCGCGGCATCCAGGCGATCATCGCCGGGGCCGGCGGGGCGGCACATCTGCCGGGCATGATGGCGTCGAAGACCCGCGTGCCGGTGCTGGGCGTGCCGGTGCAGTCGCGGGCGCTAAGCGGCCTCGACAGCCTTCTCTCGATCGTCCAGATGCCGAAGGGCATTCCGGTGGCCACCTTCGCCATCGGCGAGGCCGGCGCTGCCAACGCCGCGCTGTTCGCCGCCGCGATGATCGCCGTCACCGATGGCGCCGTGGCCGAGCGCCTGGACCGCTACCGCCGCGCGCAAAGCGAGGCGATCGCAGAGATGCCGACGGACCCGAGAGCCGACGCATCGGCCGCGACCTGATGCCGGGTGACGCACCGGCCGGGCCAGCGGCGCCGCTGCCGCCGGGCAGCACCGTGGGCATCCTGGGGGGCGGCCAGCTCGGCCGCATGCTCGCGATCGCCGCGGCGCGGCTCGGCCTGCATGCCCATATCTTCGATCCCGACCCGGCAGCGCCTGCGGCGGAGGTCGCGCAGAGCCACACGCCCGCGTCGTGGACCGACCATGGGGCACTGCTCGACTTCGCAGCCGCCGTCGATGTCGCGACCTATGAGTTCGAGAACGTGCCCCTCGAGACAGCATCGACCGTGGCCGGGGCTGTCACGCTTCACCCCCGCGTCCGGGCGCTGGAGGTCGCGCAGGATCGCGCCCAAGAAAAGCGCTTCTTGCAAGAGATCGGCCTCGCCGTCGCGCCCTGGGCCGAGGTGGACGGGCCGGAAGAGATTTCGACAGCGGCGGAAGCGACCGGCCTGCCGGCCATCCTGAAGACCAGGCGTCTGGGCTATGACGGCAAGGGGCAGGTTCGACTGGCAGACGGGTTCGACGCCGCGGCGGCTTGGGAGACGGTGGGCGGCGCGCCCTCGGTGCTGGAGGGCTTCGTGCCCTTCACGGCCGAGCTGTCGGTGATCGTCGCCCGTGGCGCCCACGGCCGCGTCGAGGCCTACGATCCCGGTCGGAACGAGCATGAGGGCGGCATCCTGCGGCGCACGACGGTGCCGTCCGGGCTACCGGGACGGCTGGTGCAGGACGCCGTGCTTGCGGCCGGTCGGATCGCAAGCGCCCTCGACTATGTCGGCGTGATGGGGGTTGAGTTCTTCGCCGCACCCTCGGGCCTGATCGTCAACGAGATCGCACCGCGTGTGCACAACACCGGCCACTGGACGATCGAGGCCTGCGCGACCGATCAGTTCGCCCAGCATATCCGTGCGATCGCAGGCTGGCCGCTCGGCGCCGCCACGCGCCATGCCGATGCCGTGATGGACAACCTGATCGGCGAGGATGCGGCCGATTGGGCCCGGCTGGCCGGCCGCTCCGGCAGCGCGCTGCATCTCTATGGCAAGGCCGCGATCCGACCAGGTCGCAAGATGGGCCACGTGACGACACTGAGCGCGCTGTCCTGAACCCGCCCTGCCGACCCCGCGATCTCAGTCGGTGATCGGGCGATCGCCGACGCGCGGATGGAGCCGCGTCCCATCGGCGAGGCCCATGATCAGCACGATCTCGTCCGGCCGCGGCGCATCGGGCACCATGACCGTCATGGTGTCGAAATGCGGGAACGACCATGCCTCGTCCTTCTGGCCGAGCGGCAGATCTATCGGCGTGCCCGCCGGCGCGACCTTGCAGTTCGACGGGATCAGCGCCTTGCCCCCACCGACGGCAGCCCGCATCGGCTTTCCGAGCTTCGGGTGGATCATCGCCGCGCCATGCTCCATGGCGCCGGCGGTGCCGACCAGCGCAGCCTTGCCATAGCTGACCGGCGGCCCAGCGAGCGCGCCGACGACCTCGCCCATCAGCGCGGTGCCAAGCTGGCCCGAAAGATCGATGAGCGGCGTCAGATCCTCGCCGAAAGTGCCTGCAAACGGGTTTGCGACGACCACCAGCAGGGCGGCGCGGGTCACAGGCGCCGATGCGCGCCCGGTCTCGTCGGCGTTCAGCATCTCGCGGACAAGCACCGTCTTCCGCGGCGTGCTCAACGCCTCAGCCTTCAGCGGGCTGGCCGCCGCCGGCGCCGCTCACCCCCGGTTCCTGCGCCCCCGTCCAGGAACGCGACCGCGCATGCGGTGGCCGTACCATCGACAGCGCACGATTGAGCGGCGCGAAGGCCATCCGGGTCAGCGGGTTCGCATTGACCGCCGCCTTCATCCGCTCGACCTGCATCACGTTCTCGATCCGCCGGTCGAGGAAGGCCCAGGTATTGGCCGATCCCTCGGACGTGTCGCCAAGCCAGTAGAGCAGCGTCGCCGAGTAGACCGAGGAGAGGATCGCCCGCTTCGTGTACCAGTTGTAGTCGTCGGCGGTGTCGCCGCAGGCCGTCCAGATGATGTCGGCCGTCGACCAGATCGCGGCGGCGCTGTCGCGGGCATAGATCGGCAGCGACAACAGCGTGGCGCCGCGGCGCACGGCATCGCGCTCGTCATCGATCAGCTCGAGCCGGCGGCGCACGCAGAAGGTCACGCGCTCGCGGATCTTCATGGTGGAGAGATCGCGGCCCGCCAGATCCTCCTTCAACCGCTCGTCCATCAGCGCGTGGAAGGCCAGCGCCATGTCGACGCCACCGCGCGGGAAGGCCATCGCGGCAAGCTGGCGGTCGATGCCGGTATCCTCGATCGCCCGCTCCAGCGTCTCGCTCGACCAGCCGTCGAACACGACGTTGGGCACGGCCGCCTCGACCAGCTTGACGCGGGCATCCGCCACGGGATCGGCCGGTTGATCCGGCGCGGTCTTCTTGGCCTTGGCACCCTTGGTCATCTGGCTCTCCGTCTCTCGTTGCGCAGCATGTCGCCCGCTTTCGCTGGCTCGGCCAACCCGTTGCCTCTGTGGACTTCCGCTGCCCGTGAGAGTATAGGGCCCCTTCGTCATTAACGGCAGCGATGGAAAGGTGGTGACCTAGGTGCAGGTACTGGTTCGCGACAACAATGTCGATCAGGCGCTCCGTGCGCTCAAGAAGAAGATGCAGCGCGAAGGCGTGTTCCGCGAGATGAAGCTCAGGCAGC
>JBCCSW010000108.1:0-11395 GCA_039199465.1 Pseudomonadota bacterium | reverse complement strand
AGGCGGCTCAGCTTCGACACCCTCGCCTTCGGCAGCGGCCTGGCCGCGACCTGCGCCATCCTCACGGGCGTAGCACTTGCCTTCTGGGGCGCCGGGTTCTGGAGCCTTTTCGGCATGGAGATCGTGCGCCGGCTGGTCCTGCTGACCCACTGCGTAAGCAAGGCTGGCTGGCGGCCGGGGCTGGAGCATCGCAGCCATCACTTGGTCGAGGTGCTGCGCTTCGCCACCAAGCGGATCGAGAACGAAGGCCTCGCCTATATCGCCGGCAACGCGTTGCCGCGCGGGGCGGTCGGGCAGTTTCTGGGCGCCGAGGCGCTTGGCCTGTTCGATGTGGCCAAGCGCCTGTTGGAGCGGGTGCGCGAGATCCTGATCGGCCCGATCGGGCGGGTGACCTTCCCGGCCGCCGCGCGCTTGCAGACCGATCCCGTGCGGATGCAGCGCCTGATCGAGGCGTCGATCAGGATCTCGACCTGGGTGTTCTGGCCCACCGTCCTGGGTCTGATCGCGCTGGCCCCGCAATTCGTGCCGCTGATCCTCGGGCCGCGGTGGGAGGCGGCGGTGCCGGTCTTTCAACTCTTGGCCGTCGCCGCGCTGCGGGCCCCGGTCTATGCCGTCAACAAATCGGTGCTGACTGCGACCGCATGGCTGAAGGCGATAACCACCATCCACCTGATCCGCATCGGGCTTGGTCTCGCGCTGATCCCGATCGGGCTACAGGCCGGCGTCGTGGGCGTCGCGGCCGCCCTGGCGCTCAGGCAATGGCTGATCTGGCCGGTCGTCGCGAACTACGTCCATCGCGCCTGCGGGCTTGCGCCGCGCCGGCAGCTCACGGTGCTGCTGCGCGCCGCGCTGCCCTCGATCGGCATGACGGCAATGCTCTATGCGGCGCTCTGGTGGCAGGGTGGCGGCGGCGCGCCGGTGGCCGATTTGGCCGTGTACAGCGTCGCGGGCGGGCTGGCCTATCTGCTGCTCTGGTCCCTCGCCAACATGCATGAGGCGCGGCACCTCATGGGCGCAGCGCGCAGCTTCCTGCAGGGCGATCGGGGGCGCATGAAGGCGCAACTGTCCGAGGTGCTGCAATAAGCGCCGACATCCAGCGGCTACCCACTTTACAGCATGCAACCATCGCCGGCGGCATGCGCCACCCCCAATCGACCTCGACCGGCTCTGGGCGAGGATGAGCACAGAACACGACCAAGCCCTGCCGACGTTTCTGCTGATCGGCGCGACCAAGGCGGGCACCACCAGCCTGCACTGGTATCTGAGCCGGCATCCCCAGGTCTTCATGCATCCGACCAAGGAGCTGCGCTTCTTCTCGGCCGAGCACAACTGGCATCGCGGTGTGGACTGGTATCGCGCGCAGTTCGCCGACCATGCCGCCGCAATGGCCATCGGCGAGGCTTCGAACAGCTACACCCGCCATCCGGTTTATGCCGGCGTGCCCGAGCGGATCCACCGCGTGATCCCCGAGGCGAAGCTGGTCTATGTACTGCGCGATCCGGTCAAGCGGCTCTACTCGCACTACCTGCACCGCTTAGCGACGGGTCGGGAGTGGCGCGACCTGGCCCAGGCGATCGAGGCCGATCCGAGCTATCTGGCGGCGAGCCGCTATGCCGCGCAGATTACCCAATACCTGGCCTGCTTCCCGATCAGCCAGCTCTGCATCATCCGGGCCGAGGATCTGGATGCCGACCCGCAGGGAACACTGGCGACGGTGTTCCGCTTCCTGGGCGTCGATGACGGGGTCGCTATCCCGCCCGTGCAGCTCAACGTCTCGGCCGAGCGTTACCGCGCGCCGATGGCCCTGCGCCAGCTTTCACGCGCAGCGCCGATGCGCCCGCTGGTGGCCCGGCTCATGCGCCGGCTCGGACGGCACGCCCATCGGCTGCCCTTTCACCTGCAGACGATCGAGGGCGGCGGGTTGGACGAGGCATTGCGCGCACGCCTGCTGCAACGCCTCGACGACGACCTGCAGGCGCTCCGCCGCCTCGCGCCCCATCTGCAGCCGTGGTGACCGCTGGCGCCCAGGTGACGCCTGAAGCGGCTGAGATGCAAGCGGCGCTATTCGCCGGGCGCGCTCGTCCGGAGCGAGCGCTCGAGGTTTCTGACAAGGCTCATGCTCCAGAGGTTCAGCACGCGCGCCACGAGGGCCGAGCCATAGCGCTGAACGCTCTTCAGTTGCCCGAGCCACGGGATCTTGCGCACCAAGGGCCGGCCGATCCCCTCGCGATGGCGCCATGACAGCATGCCCTGACGCCCCTCGAAATACGGGTCGCCGAACAACTCCCATTTGCGCTGGAAGTGATCGAGGCTGCGTTTCTGCCAGGTCGGCGACCATCTGAGCGCGAAGAACGGCCAGTCCTCGACCGCGAGCGGGCTCGCCCGGTTCGGGAACAGATAGGTGACGACCGAGCTCGGCTCGAACATCACCCGGCCGCCGCGCTTCCAGACCGTCATGCAGAAATCGATATGCTCCTTGGTGGCCAGCAGCCCCTCGTCCAGCCCACCGATCGCGTCAAGGACGTCGCGGCGCACCAGCGCGCAGTGGAACTCGCAGCAATGGGTCTCGCCGCGCTCCAGCGAGACCTCCGAGACCATCTTGCCCTGAAGGACATGCTCCTCGTCGATACGGCGCTCGCTCACCGGGCGGGTGAAGAAGGTCTGCAGATCGTCGGTGAAGCGGCCGCCGGCCTGATGGATCTCGGTATGGAGCGGCAGTTTCTGGCAGGTGAGCGGCGTGACGACCTCTGCCGACGTCTCCTCGGCGCAGTCGATCAGGGCGTTCAGCCAGTCCTTAGAGACGATCACGTCGTTGTCGATGAAGGCGACGTAGCGGGTGTCGGCGGCACGGTAGCCGGCATTCCGCGATTGGTTGGGGCTCAGATAATGCTCGTAGCGCAGATGCGTGAAGCCGTTCTCCGCGCAGATCTCGGCGATCTGATCCGACACGCGCTTCGGCGCGCCGGCATCGACATAGATCAGCCGATAAGGCTGCTCGGTGTGTTCGACGATACTCCGCAACGACTCGATCGCGACGCCGAAACGCTCACGGGGGGTGACGATTACGGTGCTTAATACGCCATCGGACGTCGCGCCGTCCGTACGGGTCATCGTTTCCGTCTCTGTCATCGTGGGCACCTTTGTCAGAGCCAGGTCTATCGGGAAAAGATGTGGGGCTGTCGTCGGGCGAACAAGGATGCTGCGTGTGCGAAGTGATAAGCGGCACGACATGCGCTGCGCGGGGCACAGCGCTGACAGCCGGGTCTTCGCAACGATAACGCCAGAACATGCGGGGTCATTCCCGCCCCTCGAGCGAAACCTACGTTAAGCTCCACGTTTGATGCGCGATGGTCCGGCGTTGCGATGCCCGGTTCGACGCATCGACGCATAAACGCTGCGGAAGCGACCGGCTGCGCTGTCCTCATGGAGAGCACGGCCGTTCTTCCGCCTGTCTCTGACCGGTCATGTCGAGCTTGCGCTGCACGCGTCGGCGGCACGGCCGGAGCGCTGAACCCTTTGCGCATCGTGGGGCACTCACCGGCGAGCAACCGGAGATCACCCATGTCGCGCTTCGTCCTCGCCGCCTGCCTGATCGTCGCCCTGTTCGCCGTCGCCCGGGCCGCCCCGGCCATCGCCGAGGACCGGCTCGCCCTGGTGATCGGCAATGCCGGCTATCGCAACGTCCCGGCCCTCGACAATCCGGTCAACGATGCGGCGCTGATGGCCCGCACGCTCCGCGCTAAGGGTTTCCAGGTGACGATGGTCGTCGAAGCGGATCGCGCCGCGATGCGTCGCGCCGTCGAGCGCTTCGGCCGCGATCTGCGCGCCGCAGAGCCGGGTGCGCTGGCGATGTTTTACTTCGCCGGCCACGGGGTCCGCAGCGACGGCTTCAACTACCTCGTTCCACTCAATGTCGACATCCGTGCCGAGGCCGACATCGCGCGCGAGGCCGTTTCGGCCGAATGGGTGCTGGATCGTATCGAGGCGCCGGGCGTCACCAGCGTCATGGTGCTGGACGCCTGCCGCAACAACCCGTTCGACGGCCGCGGCCCCGGCACGATCCCCGAGCTGGGTGACGGCCTCGCCCGGATGACGGCGGAGGGCGGCAATCTGATCGCCTATGCGACGGGTCCGGGCGATGTGGTGCTGGACGGGACCGGCGACAACAGCCCGTACACCGCTGCGCTGGCCCGCGCGATCCGCACGCCCGGCCTGAATGTCGAGGAGATCTTCGTGAAGGTCCGCGAGGAGGTGGAGACCGCGACCGGTGGGCTGCAGGTGCCCTGGGAGAGCTCGTCGCTGCCCGGCGCCGTGTATATCCAGCCCGACCCGGCTTCGGCTCTGCCGACGGGAGCGCCGGACGGCGATCCTGAGGAAGCGCTCCGGCTCATCCTCTCGGTCAGCTTCCGCACCAATCGCGAGGCGTTGGGCTGCGGCACGCTCTATCGCTACGACCCGGTCAGCCTGCCCATGGGCGCAGGCGGCACGCGCCGGGTGGCATCGACCAATGGCGACCGCCGCGTGGCGCTGGAGCTGACGACCGAGCAGCGGGCCGAGGGCATCGCGCTGCGCATCCTGCCGGTGGCCACGGGCGCCGCCGGCCGCCCGATCACCGCGCTGCTGGCAGAGATCACGCCGGGACGCGAGCACGCCATCTTCAGCCGCTCGCGCCATCCCGATCGCTTCGGCTGCGGGTCGATGATCGTCTCCGTCCGCCGCGACGGCTGAACCGCAAGCGATCCGCAACCGCGGCCGGGCGAGACCGGCCGATGGCCGTGGGTGCGGGTGCCGAACGGCAGCCGCTCTAGAAACCTCATCGCCCGGGCAACACGAAGCCCTAAGGTCAGGGCATTCTCGAACGGGACCAAGCGTCCATGCGAGATCGAGGCGACGAGACTGGTGCGGTCGAATTGCTAGAGGTTGGTGATCCGACCGACCGGCGAAGCGCTCTTCACCACCAGATCGACCGCAGCGCCCTACCCGGCCAGTGCGACCCCGGCACCATGGCCGGGTGTTGGCGACAGCCCTTGTGAGGCCCCGCCCATCCCGCCGCCGCGACGGTTGGGCACGTTCTGCACGTTGGCTGCCGAGCGCGCTGGCGGGCTGGATCTTGCCCCATGAAGGACGCCAGTCACCGCCGAACGGCGGCCCCCAACGCGGCCATCGGGCGATCCTTGGGTCACAGATCGCGCTCGACGGCGCGGTGACGGTGGACCGGCGGCGCCATCGGTGATCGTGATGGGCGGTGCATCGGGATTTCTTCGTGGACGGGTGACAGATGACGGACGACCGACGCTTGCAGGCGGCCCGGCGGGCAATCGCGGTGGTGCGCCAGCATGCCGACATCCCCGTCGCCGTCCAGCTCTGGGACGGGTCGGTCGAGCATCTGGGGCAGGGCGCCGACGGCCAGCCCAGGATCTGCATCGAGAGCCCCGGCGTGCTGCCATCGCTGCTCCGCTGGCCGACGCTGGACCGGCTGATCCAGCATTATGCCCAGGGTCGGATCGACATCGCCGGCGGCACGCTGATCGACCTCGCGCGGCCCTTCGCGTTGGACAGCCGGGTCCGCAAGCGGCTGAGGCAGGTACCGAAGCTTGCCCTCGTCACGGCGCTCACACCGCTGATGATCGCCCGCGGCGATCGCCCCAACAGCGCGCTCGGTTTCCAGGGCGATGCCGAGGGCGCCAATCGCCGCAAGGGCCAGAACAGCGACTTCATCCAGTTTCACTATGATGTGGGCAACGATTTCTACCGCCTCTTCCTCGACCCGCAGATGCAGTACTCGTGCGCCTATTTCCCCGAGGGCGTCGACACCCTGGAAGAGGCCCAGATCGCGAAGCTGGACATGATCTGCCGCAAGCTGCGCCTGGCCGAAGGCGAGGCGTTCCTGGATATCGGCTGCGGCTGGGGTGGCCTGGTCTGCCATGCCGCCAAACACTACCGCGTGCAGGCGACCGGCATCACGCTGTCGCCGCTACAGGCCGAGGAGGCCCGCGCCCGGGCCGCGCGCGAGGGCGTCGCCGACCGGGTCGAGATCAAGGTGATCGACTATCGCGAGATGCGCGGCGCCTTCGACAAGATCGCCTCGATCGGCATGTACGAGCATATCGGGCTCGCCAATATCGACGGCTATTTCCGGAAGGTTCGCTCGCTGATGCGCGACGACGGGTTGTTCCTGAACCACGCGATCAGTCGCGGCGCGAAGGTACGGAAGGTGCGCTTCGCCAAACGGCCCGAGCAGCGCGCCCTGCAGAAATACATCTTTCCCGGCGGCGAGCTGGACGATATCGGCCACACCATAGCGGCGATCGAGCACGCCAAGATGGAGGTGCATGACGTTGAGGCATGGCGCCGCCACTACGAGCGGACGACCCGGATCTGGTGCGAGCGCCTGACCGCCCGCAGGGCCGAGGCCGAGGCGCTGGCCGGCGCGGCGACGTATCGGCTGTGGGTCGCCTATCTCGGCGGCTGTTCGCTGGCCTTCCTCCGCGGCTCAGCCCGGATCTATCAGACGCTGGTGTCGAAATCGGCCAAGGGCATCCCGCCGCTGCCACCCTCGCGCCGCGATCTCTACGGTGGCTGAGGGGCGTCGGGGACGGTGCGCCGGCAGCCCTGGCACGTGCTGAAGGCCTCGGCGAGACCGCGGCTTTGCGTCGGGCCGTCGCGGGGCGTTGACTGTCCGGCGCCGCGCCCGCAAGGAAGAACGGCGCTGGCGCAGATCGCCGGCCGGACGACAGGGGATGCCCAGCCTCCGCCAGGCCCGTCGACGGATTGATTGATCGCGGGGCGGGCGCTGTGACCCGTCCACTGGGCGGGATGGGGTAGGGCGCTGCTGGCCGCGGCGTCGACCCCCACGACAGAGAGGGCGAGGCCGACGATGAAACTGCAATTCCTCTACGGCACAGAGACCGGCACGGCGGAAATGCTGTGCGACGATCTGAAGGCGGCGGTCGACAGTCGGGTCGACTGCACGATCGTCGACATGGAGGCCACGACGCCCTCCAGCCTCGACGGCGAGACTTTCTATGTCCTCGTCAGCTCCACCACCGGCAGCGGCGACGTGCCCGGGAGCGCCGAGACGTTCTACGAGGCGCTGACGAGCGAGAAGCCCGACCTCTCGCACGTGCGTTTCGCGATCTTCGGCCTCGGCGACCGGACCTTCGGCGACACCTTCAATCAGGGGTCCGAGAAGATCATGGAGGCCATGCTGGCCTGCAAGGCGCGCATGGTGGGCGAGCGCGGGATCTTCGACGCCTCCTCGGCCAAGATGCCCGAGGAGTTGGCCGTGCCTTGGCTGGAAGCACTGATGGCCGCGCACGAGATCGCCTGACCTGAGCGGCGCCAGACCCGGGCACCGCCAGACCCGGGCACCGCCAGACCCGTGCGTCGCTGGGCCGTCGGATCGTCTCTTCGGGCCGGCCCTGGAAGGCCGCATCCCGACATCGCGAGCGCGTCTCACGTCTCGGCGAGCGGGCGATGTCGCCTCCGCTTCCCTCGCCATCTCCACGGTCGGGCAGACCGGGAGGCGTCATGCAGCGCTATCTGACCGCCGCCGAGGTGGCGGCGTGGCGAGCCGCCGGGCATCGCTATCGCGGGCCCAACGATGCGGCCGGCCGTCGGGCACCGCTGCGCGACGCGCTCGCGGAGCAGGGGCGCTATACCGCAGGCCAAACGGCCGGGCGTTTCTACGCCACAGCCTGTGTCGCGCTGGAGATCACGCAGCGCTGCAATCTCGACTGCACGCTCTGCTACCTCTCCGAGGCGGCCGAGGCCGCGCATGACGTGCCGCTGCCGATCCTGTTCCGCCGCCTCGCCTCGATCGTCGATCATTTCGGGCCGGGCACGGCGGTGCAGATCTCGGGCGGCGATCCGACGCTGCGCCGTATCGAGGATCTTGAGGCGATCCTGGCCGAGGCGACGCGGCTCGGCCTGTGGCCCTGCCTGATGACGAACGGCATCCGCGCGACCCGGCCGTTCCTGGCGCGTCTGGCGGCGGCGGGCCTGAAGGACGTCGCCTTCCACGTCGACATGACGCAGGAGCGCCGCGGCTATGACAGCGAAGGCGCGCTGAACGCGGTGCGGCGGGAATACATCGAACGCGCGCGCGGTCTCGGCCTGCGGATCCTGTTCAACACGACCGTGCACGCCGCGACGATGCGCGAGCTGCCGGAACTGGCCCGCTTCTTCCGCGATAACGCGGCGTGGATCACCATGGCCTCGTTCCAACTGCAGGCCGACAGCGGGCGCGGCGTGCTCCGCCGGCGCGAGGATGCCGTGACGCAGCGGAGCGTCCAATCGGCCCTGTCCGACGGCTTCGGCAGCGCGATCGATTTCGACGTGGCGACGGTCGGTCACGAGGCCTGCAACCGCTATGCCGCCTTGCTGGTCGCGGGCGACCGCACGGTCTCGGCCCTCGGCGACAGGGCGCTGCTCCAACGCGTGCTGGCGGCGCTGGAGGACGCGGACAGGGGCACCCGCGCCGCGACCGCCTTCGCCCCGATGCTGTGGCGCGCGCTCTGGCGCAGTCCGCGCACGGCGCTAGCGGCGGCGCGCCACGCGCTCGGCTTGCTCTGGCGCCTGCGCGGCGGGCTCTGGCAGTCGCGCGGCCGCGTCGCGCGGCTCGCGATCTTCCTGCACAACTTCATGGACGCCGACACGCTGGAGGGCGACCGCTGCGCTGCGTGCGTCTTCATGGTGGCGACCGAGGGTGGCCCGCTCTCGATGTGTGTGCACAATGCGCGGCGCGACGCCCATGTCTTCGCCCCCGCACGGATGGCCGAGGCGGGCGGCTGGTGGAACGCCGCGACCGGTGACGTGACAGAGCGCCCAGTCGCGGCCCGGCCCGCCGTGCTGCCAGCCAAGCGCCGCAAGGGCCGCGCCGCATCCCGGGGGTGCCCATGATCCGGATCGTTGCCCTGGTGCTGCTGCTCACCGCCGCCGCCTGCACCCGGGTCGAACGGCAGTTCCTGCCCGAGCCGACGCTGCTTGGCGGCGAGTTCGCCCGCTTCGCCGAGGCGCCGGGCGCCACCGTCGACCACGCACCCTGGGACGCGTTTCTCGCCCGTTATCGCAGCGTCGACGAGGCCGGCATCGCGCGCCTCGCCTATGCCGAGGTCACGCCGGCGGACCGCGCGGCGCTGGACGGGTATATCGCACGGCTGGCGGCGGTCGATCCCGCCCGGCTCGATCGGGACACGGCGCTGGCCTATTGGATCAACCTCTACAACGCCGTGACGGTGGCGATCGTGCTCGACGCCTATCCAGTGGGATCGATCCGCGACATCAGCGACGGCCCACTGCCGACGGGGCCGTGGGACCGGCCCGTGGTGTCCGTCGCGGGCAGGCGGCTTTCGCTGAACGATATCGAGCACCGCATCATCCGCCCTGCCTTCGACGAGCCCCGCATCCACTATGCAGTCAACTGCGCCGCCGCGGGCTGTCCGAACCTGCAGGCGACGGCCTGGCGTGGCGCAGATCTCGTTGCTCGCCTGACCGAGGCCGAGCGGCGCTATGTCACCGACGCCCGCGGGGTGCGCGTCGACGCCGACGGCCGCGTCTCGGCCTCGAAGATCTACGCCTGGTTCGCCGAGGATTTCGGCACCCATGCCGATCTGGTCGCCTATCTCGCGACCAATGCAGGCCCGGAAGAGGCCGCGGCGCTCGGGCGGCACCGCCGGATCGACCGCTACCACTACGACTGGTCACTGAACGACCGCTGATCCGACAAGAGACGCTTGCCTGTCGGACAAACACAAAAGAGCCCCGCCGGCGCCTCTCTCCGCGCCGGCGGGGTCGTTCTTGGTGTCGCGTCTGGGTCTGGACGCGTCAGGCGATCAGGAAGTCCTCGGCACTGAAGTCGGCCACCTGCGTGTTCTCGAAGGTGATCGACGTCTCGCCCAGGTCGAGCCGGACGTCGTCGCCGTCCTGGACCAGCTGATCGGCGAGGTCGGCGAAGTCCAGCTCGTCGCCGAGCTGCAGTTCGACGGTGTCCACACCGACCTCGAAATCGGTGACGATCTTGTCGCCGGTGTCCCCTTCGGCGAAGATGAAGACATCCGCGCCGGCACCGCCGGTCATGATGTCGTTGCCGGCGCCGCCCCGGATCACGTTGTCGCCGTCAGTGCCGCGGATGAAGTCCGTCCCATCCGTGCCGATGACGTTCTCGAAGTTCGTGACCACAGCGCTGTCGGCGATGCCGCTGTCGAGATCGACCACGATGCCGGGCTCGGCCTGCGAGAAGTCGAGCGTGTCGATCCCCGCACCACCATCCAGATTTAGCGCGATCTCGTCGAGCACGTCGCCAACGATCACCGCCTCGTCATCGCCGCCGCCGAAGTTGGTCTCCAACGTCTCGGTCTTCCGGATGTCGAGCTGGAACAGCCCCACCTCGGTCTGGTCGTTGACCTCGATCCGGGCGAACTGCACGCCCTTGTTGGTGGTCGAGAACTCGGCAACGTCCTTGTTCTGAAGGTCGTCGTTGACGAGGTCGGTGTTGAAGTTGACCTGCACCGTGTCGTCGCCGCGGCCGCCGTTGAACAGGTCCGACCCGTCGCCGTTGTTCCAGACGATCAGGTCGTCGCCGCCGCCGCCAAAGACGAAGTCGTCGCCCTTGTTGCCGACCAGCGTGTCGTCGCCGCCCCGGCCATAGATCGTGTCGACGCCGCCCAGGCCGCTGATGACGTTGGCCTTGGCATCGCCGGTGATCTTGTCGTCGAACTCGGTGCCGATGACGTTCTCGAAGTTCTCGACATGCGCCGTGCCGGCCGTGCCTTCCTTGAGATTGACCTCGACGCCCTCATCGAGCAGCGAGAAGTCGAGAAGGTCGGTGCCCTCGCCGCCGTCGAGCTCCAGCTTGATCTCGTGGAGCACGTCGCCAACGATCACCGCCTCGTCATCGCCGCCGCCGAAGTTGGTCTCCAGCGTCTCGGTCTTCCGGATGTCGAGCTGGAACAGCCCCACCTCGGTCTGGTCGTTGACCTCGATGCGGGCGAACTGCACGCCTTTGTTGGTGGTCGAGAACTCGGCAACGTCCTTATTCTGCAGGTCGTCGTTGACCAGATCCGTGTTGAAATTCACCTGGACCGTGTCATCGCCCCGGCCGCCGTCGAACAGGTCCGAGCCGTCGCCATTGTTCCAGACGATCAGGTCGTCGCCGCCACCGCCGAAGACGAAGTCGTCGCCCTTGTTGGCGACCAGCGTGTCGTCGCCCAGACCGCCGAAGATGGTGTCTACGCCGTTGCCGCCGCTCACCGTGTCGTCGCCGATGCCGGCCAGGACGCGGTCGTCGCCGTCGCCCGCGTCGATCTTGTCGTCGCCGAGCAGGCCGAACACGACATCGTTGCCGCCCTTTGCCTCGATCTTGTCGTCGCGGATAGACCCGAACAGAACTTCGCCT
>JBCCSW010000107.1:0-11430 GCA_039199465.1 Pseudomonadota bacterium | reverse complement strand
GCCGAACATGACCTACCCCTTCGGCGCCTATATCTGCGTGGTGGACGTCGACGTCGATACCGGCGTCACCGACATCCGCCAGTTCTACGCGCTCGACGACTGCGGCACCCGCATCAACCCGATGATCATCGAGGGGCAGGTGCATGGCGGCCTGACCGAGGCGCTGGCCATCGCGATGGGCCAGGAGATCGCCTATGACGACATGGGCAACCACAAGACGTCCACGATGATGGACTTCTTCCTGCCCACCATGGTCGAGACGCCGCACTACACCACCGACCACACCGAGACGCCCTCGCCGCATCACCCGATCGGCGCCAAGGGCGTGGGCGAGAGCCCGAATGTCGGCGGCGTGCCCTGCTTTTCGAACGCGGTGCACGATGCCTTCCGCCCCTTCGGCCTGACGCAGAGCCACATGCCCCACGACCACTGGCGCGTCTGGCAGACGGCGAACAAGCTCGGCCTGCATGGCCGCAGCGCCGTCGCGGCCGAGTAGCGCTCATCGGTGGGCCGAAACCCACCCGGCGCCTGATTGCATAGGGTGGGGGTCTGCCCCATCTCCGGCACGACCCGTCTCACGAGGACGCCGATGCCCTACGAGGACCTGAAATCCCGTCTCGCCGAGGCCGCCTATGTGGCCTCGGGCGATCTGGCCATGGCGCTGTATCTGGCCCTGACGCTCGGCCGCCCGCTCCTGCTTGAGGGCCCCGCCGGCGTCGGCAAGACCGAGGTCGCCAAGACCCTCGCCGCGATCCAGGACACCCGCCTCATCCGCCTGCAATGCTACGAGGGTCTCGACGCGGGCCAGGCGATCTATGAGTGGAACTACCAGCGCCAGCTCCTCGCGCTCCGCGCCGGTGGCCATGGCGACGGGCATGCCAGCGAACGCGCGGTGTTTACCGAGGAGTATCTGCTCCGCCGCCCGCTGCTCGAGGCGATCACCCAGCCCGAACCGCCCGTCCTGCTGATCGACGAGGTCGACCGCGCCGACGAGGCGTTCGAGGCCTTCCTGCTCGAGATCCTGGCCGAGCATCAGGTGACGGTGCCCGAGCTCGGCACCATCCGCGCCACCGCCCGCCCGCATGTGATCCTCACCGCCAACGGCACGCGCGAGCTTTCGGACGCGCTCCGCCGCCGCTGCCTCTACACCCATATCGATTATCCCGACCGCGAGACCGAGCTCGCGATCCTCGCCCGCCGCGCACCGGATCTCGCGCCGGCCCTCGCGCGCCAGATCGTCCATGTCGTGCAGGCGCTCCGCCGCGAGGACCTTGAGAAGACCCCCGGCATCGCCGAGATGCTGGATTGGGCGGCCGCCCTCGGCGGGCTTGGCCTGAATGACCTCTCCGAGGATCCGGCGCGCGTGCAGGCGACGCTCGTCTGCCTCCTCAAGACCGCCGCCGATCGCGATGCCGTGCCGCCCGAAGTGATGGCCCGCCTCGTCGGCCGCGCGGCCTGAGGCCGGGGCTCGCGATGCGCCCCACCCGCTTTCCGTCCCGCGCAGACGGCCCTGGCGACCGCGTCGCGGGCTTCGTCGCCCATCTCCGCCTTAACGGCTTCCGCCTGGGCCCGGGCGACACCGGCGATGCGCTGGCGGCTCTCGCCGCGGTCGACGCCGCCGATCCGGCCGAGGCACGCGCCGCGCTCAAGGTCACGCTTGTGCCCGACCGCGACCGGTGGGAGGGCTTCGACGCGCTCTACGACGCCTATTGGTACAATGCCGGTGCCACGCGCGAGCGCACCGCCCAGGCGCCGCATATCCGCACCCAGACCGCTCGGCCGACGCTCTGGCGCCCGCATCTCGACGGCCCGCAGACCGACGGGGGCGACGGCGACAGCGACGACACCCGGCAACCCGACGTCCCGGCAGAGGACGACGAGACAGAAGCCGACGGCACCGACGGCCGCCTGATCGCCACCCGCACCCAGAACCTCGCCAAGCGCGACCTGCGCGCGCTAACCGACGAGGCCGACCGCCGCGCCGCCGAGGCCGCGGCGCTCCGCCTCGCCCGCGCACTCCGCGACCGTCTCTCGCGCCGCCGCCGCGCCGCGACCCGCGGCCGCGCGCTCGATATGCGCCGCGTGCTGCGCGCCAGCCTGGCCACCGGCGGCGAGCCGATCCGCCTCTTCCGCCGCCACCGCCCCGACCGGCCGATGCAGCTCCATGTCCTCTGCGACGTGTCGGGCTCGATGACGCTGCATGCCCGCGTCTTCCTCGCCTTCGTCAAGGGCCTCGTCGGCGCTGCCGACACGACCGAGGCCTATCTGTTCCACACCCGGCTCATGCGCGTGACCCCGGCGCTGCGCGACCACGACACGCTGCGCGCCGCAGGCCGCCTGTCGCTGATGGCCCAGGGCTTTGGCGGCGGCACCGATATCGCGGGGGCGCTGGCCGCCTTCACCGCCCAGTCGGGCCGCGCGCTCGGCAGCCGCAGTCTCGTCTTGATCCTGTCCGACGGCTACTGCGCCGGCGCACCGGATGCGCTCGGCACCGCGCTCGCCGCCCTCGCCCGACGCGCCGGGCGTCTGGTCTGGCTGACGCCGGTCCCGCCCGCCGCCGACGGTGCCGTCGCCCGGCACATGGCCGCCGTCCGGCCCCGCGTCCACGGGCTCTACCGCGCCGCCAGCGTCGCCGATCTCGCCGCGCTCGAACCCGAATTCGCGTGTTTGTGATACGTTACCGCCCACCAGCCAGAGGCCAGCCGTGACCGAGGACCCGTTCGACACCATCCAACGCCTGCGCGCCGAGGGCCGGCCCTTCGCCGTCGCCACCGTCTTGCGCACCGCCGACGTGACCTCGGCCAAGGCCGGCGCCAAGGCGATCGTCACCGGGTCGGGCGAGGTGATCGGCCATATCGGCGGCACCTGCGTCACCGGCGCGCTCCGCCGCGCGGCGGCCGAGGCGCTGGGCGAAGGCGCCCCGAAGCTGATCCGCGTGCGCCCGCGCGGCGACGCGGACGCCATCGTCGCCGATGTCGCGATCTATGAGAGCGGCTGCCCGTCGCGCGGCACGGTCGACCTGATGATCGAGCCCTGGCGCCTGCCGCCCTTGGTCGCCGTGATCGGCACGACGCCCATTGCAGACGCGATCCGCGCCCACGCAGCCCTCGCGGGCCTGCGCACCGCACAGGCAACGCCGAGCGACCTCGCCGCTCTCGCCCCGGGGGCCGAGGATACCGTGGTAATCGCGACCCAGGGCAGCGGCGACCTGGCCGCGCTGCGCGCGGCGCTCAGTTCCGGCGCCGGACGCGTGCCGATGATCGCCTCGCGCCGCAAGGCCGCCACGCTCAGCCAGCGGCTGGCGTCCGAGGGGTTCGAGCCCGCGGCACTCGCCCGCCTGAAGGCGCCGGCCGGCCTCGATATCGGCGCGGTCGATCCGCACGAGATCGCGCTGTCGGTGCTGGTCGAGATCATCGCCCATCGCCGCCAGACCGCTGCCGACGGCGCCGTGGCGGGCCTGATCAGCCAGGCCGGCTGACCGACGGGCCTGTCCCTGCCCACCGCCGACTGCCCAGGCGGGCCGCCTAACGCAGCGAGCCGCCTGCCCGCGCGCGACCTACAGCGACCCCAGCCGGTCCATGGCCCGCGAGATGCCGCTCAGCGACAGCTCGAAGCGCACGACACGGCCGCTCTCGATCGCCGAGACCGCGACGAACATCTTGCCACCGGCGCGGAGCTTCTGATCCAGCACCTCGTCGATCCCGGTGGTCGCGACGCAGCCACGCTGCAGGCAGGTAAGATAGGGCGCCGTCTGCGGCTCAGTCTCGTCGATGCGCACCACCACGCCGTCGGACAGCCGGGGGCCGAGCGGTACCAGCAGGCGCAGCCGCGCCGTCGTCTCGTCGCCGGCGGGCACGATGGTCGCGCGCACGATGCGTTGGCCTGTCTCGGAATTGGAGAGCTGCTGGAACGCCACGCAGCCCCGGTTGCCGGCGGCGCATTGCACCGTCCACGCGCCATAGCGCTCCACCAGACTGTCGGGGGCGGTGCTCTCGCCCTCCTCCGCCTGCTGCGCCGCCGCCCCGCCGGCGAGCAGCGCCAAGGCCGCAACGGCACCGACCGCGAAACGCCGCAGCACCGCGCCCAACGTCAGATCACCCAGCGTCAGATCCCGCATCACGCCGGCGCTCATGCCGCGCCACCGCCGACGGCGGCCGGCTGGGCCTGCGGTGCTGCCTCGCGATGCAACAGGCCGAACTCCCGCTCCCAGGTGATATGGGCATCGCCGCCTGCGATCGAGCCCGAGGCCATCGGCGTCCGCACGCCCGGCAGCACGGTGACGTCGAACAGCTCGCGGATCGGCCCGCCCTTCAGCCGCACCCAATGCACCACGTCGCCGGTGTTCAGATCGATCACCTGGATGCCGCACCAGGCATCCGCATCGCGCTTGGCCAACTCGTCGTCCAGCTGCAGGCCGGCGAAGGACTTGTCGCGCGGCAGCGACAGCGTCGCGATGGCGAAGTTGTTGACGAAGCTCAGCCCGCGGAGGAACCCCGGCATGAACGCGACCTCCTCGATCGCGCCGGTCTGGCGGTCGACGCGGCAGAGCTGTCCGCGTCCCGAATTCAGCACATAGAGCTGGCCCTGCCACACCCGCGGGCTGTGCGGCATCGACAGCCCCTCGGTCAGCAGCTTCTGGTCGTCGTTCAGATCGATGATCAGCCCGCCCTCGGACCGGCGCTCGCGCCAGCCGGCGATCACGTCCGAGCGGCAGACGGCGGTCACATAGCGCGCGCGCCCCTGCTCCATGCCCAGGCCGTTCAGATGGCAGCGGTCCTCGGGCGCCAGCTTCGAGATGAAGAACGGCTTCCAGATCGGCCGGAAGCCATGGGTCAGCGACAGCGTGCCGAGGCAGGAATGCTTGGTGTTGACGAAAATGATCCGCCCGCTCGGCTCGACGCCCACCTCGTGAATGTCGACCGGCCCCACGGTCTGGGCGTTGCGCGGCACGAACAGCCGGTCGAAGCGCTTGTTGGCGGTCTCGCCCTCGCGCAGCACGTTCTCCAGCCGCCAGATCTGCGAGCTGGTCGCCATATAGATCCGATGCCGGTCGGCCCAGAGCCCCATGGCCCGGCCGAAGCCGTGCTGGTGGAAGGTGACCTGCCCGTTCGGCGCGGCGCCCACCAAGAACAGCTGCCCGCTCTGATACGAGCTGAAGGCGATCGAGATGGCGTTGCGCTGCATCCACTGGGCAAAGCCGCCGGAACAGCTGATCTCGGTCTTCGGCTTGGCCTGGGCCTGGGCGCCCTGGCCCGGATGGCCGGGCTGGCCGCCGGGCCCCGATGGGGCGCGTGCGGCCGGCAGTTCGGCGGTGGCGGCGCCGGTATCCTGCCCGCCCGCCGTAACGGTCGCGCCGTCCGGCGCGGTCACGTCGTCCGAGGGCGCGGGCTCGACCGCATCGGTGCCCCCGCCCGTGCCCGTGCCCTCGCCCGTGCCCTCGCCCATAGCGGCGTCGTGACCGCCCACATCGGCCGGGTCGTCCGCGGTGGACGGGCTCCTCGTGGTGTCGCCAGTTAGGGCCGTGCTCGGGGCTACGTTCGGGGCCTCGGCCGGCACCTCGTTCGGGGCGGTGTCATCCTGCGGTTTCTGGCCGGGATGCGCGTCGTCGGACGCTGATGGGCTCATGCTCTCACCATCGCGGCCCCGCGACCTCGGCATCGGGCGTCAGGGCCGTTTTCTGCTGCAGGGGCTCTGATGGCCCGATTGGACGGATACCGGACGAAACCGGCACCCGTCGAGGCTTATCAGAAGTCGACGCGGATACCCACCGATCCACCGATCTCCTGGCTGTTTACGTCGCTGTCGAGATCCGTCTTGTAGCGGATCTCGCCGAACAGCGTCGCCATGCCCAGATCGGCCGAGCCGCGCATCATCGCCTCGACATTCAGGCCGCCCTGATCGCTGACCACGTCGACACCGCCGAAGCTGGTCTCGCTCTCGGCCAGGAACTCGTAGCCGAGCGTCGTGCCGACCTGCAGGCTCTGCCCGGTGTTCGAGCCGACCTCGACCGCCGCACCGAGACGCGCCTCCAGGCTCTCGATATCGTCGCCCACGATGTCGATGGTGTCGATCGAGCCGACCGCGAGCTCGGGCCCGTCCTCGATCTCGCTGGTGTGGTGATAGACGACCTGAGCCTTCGGCACGACCGACACGGTATCGAACACCGGCACCCGCGTCCCGGCCTCCAGACCGGCCGAGAAGCTCATATTGTCGAAATCGACGCCGCCGATCTCGCCGTCATGCCCAAGCACCATGGCGGTGGCGTCGACATAGAACGACGTGCCCGGCCCGTAATAGGTGACGCCCGCGCCGCCGCCATAGCTGCGGATCGTGAAGTCCGTATCGACCGCCAGGGCCGAGACCGACAGCGCGTCGGATACCGACACATCGGCGTTGATCGAGCCGAACTGCGCGATGATCGAGGCCACCACCTCGCCGCCGCCAAGCTCGAAGCGCGCGACGTCGGCGCCTAGCTGGGCGAAGGAGTTCACCCCGTCGCTGTCGGTCGTCAGGATGTCCTCGCCGCTCTCGTACGAGAAGCCGTTGACGCTGAAGCGGCCCCAGATCCCCGCCGTCGCCCCGGTCAAGCCCGGGCGATACAGCGCATCGCCCGACCCGATGCGGGTCGCCAGATCGCCGAAGAAGTTCTTGTTGATGATGTAGTAGGCATCGGATGCCGCGATCACGCCCGCGATCTCGGCGGTCAGGCCCTCGGTCGCCTCCAGCACGATACCGTCGGTCTCGGTCAGCGTCGGCGTCAGGAAGCTGCCCGCGATGAACAGCGGTTCGGCCAGCTGGAAGGTACCGGTGCTCTCCGGTGCGACGCCGATCAGCGTCACCGGGTCACCGCTTGCCAGATCGGTGGTCGCCGTCGGCTCGACCGCGATGATCAGATCACCGGTCAGCGTGCCGCCGAAGCCCTCGACCAGCGGCTCGAACAGCACCGAGTCCGAGCGCACGACGTCGCTGCCGTTGAACTCGACATCCAGCGCGATGGTCCCGCCATCCGACAGCAGGCTGGCCGGATTGCCGGTGGCGCTGGCGAAGATCACCGTGTCGTCGGCGCCGCCGAACTCGGGCGTCGTGCCGCCGAGCGCCTGCTCCTGCAGGTCCAGCGTGCCCTCCAGCGATAGGCTGCCGGTCACCGTGACCTCGCCATCGCCCGTCTCCAGCTCATCCAGCCCGTCGCCGTTCGCCACCACCGTCGCGAAATTGCCGACCGTCACATCGCCGACGATGGCGTCGCCGTCCTCCAGGTTCAGCGTGCCGATGTTCTCCAGCACCACGCCGCCGGCGAAGCTGCCGTCGGTGCTGCCGGTCGTCGTCAGTGTCTGGCCGTAATCCGCGTCGAAGCCGATCAGGCTGGTGCCGCTGATCACGACCCGCTCGAAGTTCTCCAGGCCCCCGGCCGGGATCTCGACGATGCTCGCCACCTCACGTGTGCCACCGCCGCGCACATTCTCGAAGGTCAGGACGTCCACATCCTCGACGCCGTCGGTCGTGCTCGTCCCGGCATCTATGCCCAGCAGGCCGTCCAGGTTGTCCTGACCGTAGAAGGTGACCGTGTCGGCGCCGCCGTTCAGTATCGACGTGCCGTCGAGATCGCCGAACACTCGAACGGTGTCCTCGCCCTCGACGCTATAGATCGAGTACCCGGACGGGGCATCGATGCCGCCCGCCGCCGTGACCACGATCGTGTTCTGCGAGTCCGGGGTCGAGTCGATATACACGCCGAAGTTGCTGTCGGTGTAGATCTCGCCATCGACCAGCACATAGACATCGCCCGCGCCCGTGTAGATCGACACCCCGTCATAGCCGCCCTGAGTCGTGCCCCCGCTCGAGGCATAGACGCTGCCGGAGTTCACGAAGACGTCGATATAGCCGCTGTTGCTGCTGACCTGCACGTCATAGGTCGCGTCCGAGACCACGTCGTTCGCGAAGACGCGGGCATTCTCGTCGGCCGTCACCACAATACCGGTCGAACCGGTGCCGGTCGCCGACACGTTGAGCGCGCTCACATAGACATCGCCCTCGACGCTGGTCGCGACGATGCCGTCGGCATCGGGGCCCGTCGTCGTCACGTTCGCGGTGTAGACCGTGACCGCATACTGCCCGGTCGCATCGATACCCGTCGCAGTGGCGCCGGCCGTCTCGACGGTCTGGTTGAACACATAGACATCACCGTCGCCCTCGACCGTGATGCCGGCCGCGTTGTCGCCGTCGGTGTAGACGTATTGTGCCAAGACGCTGACATAGCCGGTGGCGTCGACCTCGATGCCGTCGGCGTCATAGCCCGTCGTCTCGACCACGTTCGCGTCCACATAGACGGACCCGGCCTCGTTATCGATCTCGATACCATCGGCCGAGGCGCCGGTCGTCGAGACGATGACAGGCGTGTTCACATAGACCGCGGCGTAGTTCCCACCGTCCGCCGACACCGCGATATCGACGCCCTTCGCGCCGTCGCCATAGGTGTAGATGTAGGGCACGTCGACATTGACATCGCCGCTGGCTGCGTCGACCGAGACGGCGTCCGATCCCGAACCCTCGGTATTCACCCGGACGGCGTCGATATCGGTGTAGCTCAGGACGCCACCCTCGTCCCCTTCACCGATGGTGACCGAAATGCCGGGGGAGCTGTCGCCATCGGTATAGACATAGGTGGCGCCCAGATAGACCGCGCCATCCTCGGCGGTGATGTCGATGCCCGAGGAACTCGCGCCGGTCGTGTAGACATAGTTGGCCGAAACCTCGATCCGCCCACGCCCGCCCGCGCCCGAGTTTGAGATCAACTCGATACCGTCCGAGCTGTCGCCATCGGTATAGATGTTCTGGACGTTCACATAGACAGGCGTTCCGCCGAACACATAGACGCCGTCGGCGCCCGTCGCGTTGGTCGTGATGTCGACCGCGTTCACGACCACCCGGCCCTCGGCGCCAACCGTGCCGGTGCTCACGCTGATGCCGGCGATCCCGTCGTCGTAGCTGTAGATATAGTTGCCCAGCGCATTGACGCTGCCGCCTTCGATATCGACGCCGATGCGGCCGTAATAGGCTTGGGCATAGACGTCATAGAGCGTCCCGCCGCTCATCGTGCCACCGGTGATGAACACGTCGCCGCGATAGGCATAGGCGTCGATCGCCGTCTCGCTGACGCTGGTGACGTCGTCGGTGGTGATGACGACGCTGCCGTCGTAGTTGCGGGCATAGATCCCGCGCGAACCCGTGCCGCTGACGCTGATCAGATCGCCGGTCGTGTCGATGGCGAGCGTGCCGTAGGTGCCATAGAAGCCGGTGACCGCCGCATAGATGCCGTCCGCATCGGGCCCCGTCGTAGTGATGTCCTGCGCGTCGATATCGATCGAGCCGTAGTTGGTCCGCGCCTCGATGCCGTCGCCGACCGCCACGATCGGTCCGTTCACCGTGACATCGACGCTCGCCGGCGCCGTCCCGGGCGTGCCGTAGGCATCGGCATAGACGCCCTTGGACGCGAGGCCGTTGGTCGTGATCGCATCGGTGATGACCGTGACGCTGCCGCCGCCCACCGCCCGCACGCCATAGGCATTGGCGCCATTGGTCACGATCGGCCCGGTTGCCAGCGCATAGACATAGTCGGTCGGCCCGGGCGTCGCGACGAAGGCGTTGATCGCGTGTTCGCCGTCGCCGTCGGTCGTGACCCCGGTGATATAGGCCGAGATCGCGCCGGTATTGACCTCGACGTCGACCCGTCCGCCGTCGCTGCGCGCCACCACGTCATAGGTCGCGTCCGACACGACGTCGTTGGCGGTGATGATCACATCGCCGCCGGGCACGGTCGCGTCGTAATAGGCGTCATAGCCGTCCGCGGCCGAGGCGTAGATGCCGACGCTGCCGGCACCGGGCGCGGTCACGTCCACCACGTCGATGGTGATGTCGGTGCCAAAGGCATAGGCGCGCACGCCGTCCGCCGCGGCGCCGTTCGTCGTGATGGTGGGCGTCGTGATCGAGACCCCGCCCGTGCCGTTGTAGACGCCCGAGATCGCCAAGATACCGTCGGCATTGTCGCCCGTCGTGTAGACGCCGGCCACGTCGACCGTGGTGTCGCCACCCCCGTTGATCGCGACGACGCCATAGCCGTTGGTGCCGTCGGTCGTCACCGTGCCGGCGGTGGTGACCGACACGCTCTGAGCGCCATAGATCGCCCCGGCCGGCGCGGCGTTGTACGAGGCCGCGATGATGCCGGCCGTGTCGTCGCCCGTCACGGCGACGCTGGCACCGCCGGTGCTGTAGACATTGACATTGCCGCTGACCGCAACGGCGCCCACCCCGACCTGCGTCTCCGCGCCGCCCGAGGTGTTGGGTCCGGTGACGCTCACATCGCCCTCGAACTGCACCACGGCGCCGCTATAGCCCGACAGGCCCGAGGAGACGGCGTAGATGCCGCTCGCATCCCCGCCCTGGATCGTCACGGTGTCCGAGACATAGACCGAGACGTAGTCGCCATAGCCATAGACGCCGTCCGACCCGGCGCCCGTCGTCAGGATCGGGCCGGACACGTCCACGTCGACGCGCCCGTCGTTGTAGTTGTCGTCGTTGGCGCCATAAGTCTTGGCATAGATCGCGGCATAGCCCGCATCGCCGGCGTCCAGCGTGATCCCGGTGCTGTCCACGTCGATCGAGCCGGTCTCGCGATGCAGCACGAAGATCCGGCCGCCATTGCCCTGAACCACGGTGTCATAGCTCGTGGTGTCGGCGGTGTTCGACACGCTGTCGGCGGTGATGATCACGTCGCCCGTGCCCGGCGTATAGGCCAGGATGGCCGTGCCGCTGGGGTCATTGGCATAGACGTCGGCGGCGTCGATCAGGATGTTGCCGGCATTGGTATAGGCGTAGATGCCGGCTTCGCCGCCCGTGACCGATTGGCTGTTGATCACCGTCACATCGCCGGCACCGGCCGAGCGTGCGTAGACGCCGTAATAGCCGCTCGCGCCGACCACCGCGCCCTGCGTGTTGACATAGACGGCGCCGGCCTCGGTGTAGGCATTGACGCCGTCCGCGGTCGCGCCGGTCACACCCAGGGCGTTGATATCGATATCGCCCAGCTCGGTATCCGCGTCGATGCCGGCCAAGCCGCCAGCGACGTCGCCCGTCACATCGATGTCGACTGCGCCCGCACCGGTCGAGACATAGGCCAGGATGGCGTCGTCATTCGCGCTGGTGACGCCCGCGGCGCTGATCGTGATGTCGCCCGTCTCGGTCGCGGCGTAGATGCCCCGCTGGTTGCCGTAGACATCGCCGGTCGAGGTGACGTCGATCGTGCCGGCGCCCTCGACCGGCGATGTCTACGGCAACCAGCGGGGCATCTACGCCGCGACCGAGACGGGCGACATCACGATCAGCGCCGCGGGCGTCACCAGCGCGAATGACGACGCCATCCTGGCCTATGTCTCG